>NZ_JABULD010000221.1:0-8907 GCF_014060985.1 Pseudomonas sp. MD195_PC81_125 | reverse complement strand
AAAGCTTCGCGAGCAGCTCGCTCCCACCATTGAGAACGCATTTCCTCTGTGGGAGCGAGCCTGCTCGCGAAGAGGCCCGACTAGACACCACAAAATTCATGCACTGACTGGAAAAACCACCATGACCAAGAAACTCCTGTCCCACCCAGTCAAAGCACTGGCCCTGGCCTTCGGCCTGTTCAGCTCAGCGGTGTTCGCCGCCGATGCACCACTGAAAATCGGCACCACCGCTGCCTTCGCGATTCCGCTGGAAGCCGCCGTAGAGGAGGCCTCCAGACAAGGCCTGAAAGTCGAGCTGGTGGAGTTCACCGACTGGATCGCACCGAACGTCAGCCTCGCCGCCGGCGACATCGACGTGAACTACTTCCAGCACATCCCGTTCCTCGAAAACGCCAAGGCGGCCTCCGGTTTTGACCTGGTGCCGTTCGCCCCGGGGATCATCAACAACGTCGGCCTCTACTCGAAAAAATACAAAAGCTTCGACGAGTTGCCCGAAGGCGCCAGCGTCGCCATCGCCAACGACCCGATCAACAGCGGTCGCGGTCTGCAACTGCTGGCCAAGGCTGGCCTGATCAGCCTCAAACCTGGCGTCGGCTACAAGGCCACCGAAGACGACATCGTCACCAACCCGAAGAAGATCAAGATCCTGCAAGTCGAAGCCGTGCAACTGGTGCGCGCCTACGATGACGCCGATCTGGTCCAGGGCTACCCGGCCTACATTCGTCTGGCGAAGACTTTTGACGCTGGCTCAGCGCTGCTGTTCGACGGTCTCGACCACAAGGAATACGTGATCCAGTTCGTCATCCAGCCCAAGAGCAAGGACGATCCGCGCCTGATCAAATTCGTCGACATCTACCAGCACTCGCCGGCCGTTCGCGCCGCGCTGGATAAGGCTCACGGCAAGCTGTATCAGGCCGGTTGGGAAAGCTGAACATGACCGCCGCGATCCAACGGCGACTGGAGATTCCAGAGCCAAAACATGCTGAAAAAACCGAACTGCATCCCGAGCTGAATCGCGCCCACGTGCGCTTCATCGGCCTGGGTAAAACCTACGAAGGTCGACAAGGCCCAGTCGCGGCCCTGCAAGGCATCGACCTGGCGATCCAGCGCGGCGAGGTGTTCGGCATCATTGGCCGCAGCGGCGCCGGCAAATCGTCGCTGATCCGCACGATCAATCGTCTGGAGCAACCGACGGCGGGACGGGTGCTGATCGATCAGGTCGACATCGGCGAGTTCGATGAGGATCGCCTGGTCGCGCTGCGCCGAAGGATCGGCATGATCTTCCAGCACTTCAACCTGATGTCGGCCAAAACCGTGTGGCAGAACGTCGAACTGCCGCTGAAAGTCGCGGGTGTGCCGAAGGCGCAACGCGAGCAGAAGGTGCGTGAACTGCTCGAACTGGTCGGCCTGCAAGCCAAGCACAAGGCTTACCCGGCGCAACTCTCCGGCGGACAGAAACAGCGCGTCGGCATCGCCCGCGCATTGGTGCATGACCCGGACATTCTGCTGTGCGACGAAGCCACTTCGGCGCTCGATCCCGAGACCACTCAGTCGATCCTCGGCCTGCTGCGCGAGATCAATCAGCGCCTCGGCCTGACCATTGTGTTGATCACTCACGAAATGGCGGTTATCCGCGAAATCTGCGACCGCGTGGTGGTCCTGGAACACGGGCGAATCGTTGAGCAAGGCCCGGTCTGGGAAGTGTTCGGCAATCCGCAACACGAGGTCAGTCAGACCTTGCTCGCGCCGCTGCAAGACGCACTGCCGGAAGAGCTGCAAAGCCGTCTGCATGCCCAGCCGCCCTCCCCGGGCGCGGCGGTGGTATTGCGTTTGCAGTTCACCGGGGGCGCCGCCGACGAGCCGGATCTGGCCGCGTTATTTGCCGCCCTCGGTGGACGCGTGAAGTGGCTGCAGGGCGGCGTCGAACGGATTCAGGGTCACGCGCTGGGACAACTGTTGCTGGCAGTCAGCGGCTCGTCCTTGAGCACCGAACAATTGCGCGAGCGCGCCGGGCAGTGGGCGCAACGGGTGGAGGTATCGGGTTATGTGGTTTGATCGTTTGCTCCAGGGATTCATCGACACCTTCCTGATGGTCGGCGTGTCGTCGCTGATCGCCTTGCTGGTAGGGATCCCGATGGCAGTGATTCTGGTCACCAGCGACAAGGGCGGGATCTATCAGGCGCCGCTGCTCAACCGCGCGCTGGGCGCGTTCGTGAATCTGTTCCGCTCGATCCCGTTTCTGATTCTGATGGTCGCGCTGATTCCGTTCACCCGGCTGATTGTCGGCACCACGTACGGTGTGTGGGCGGCGGTGGTACCGCTGACGATTGCCGCGACGCCATTCTTTGCGCGAATTGCCGAAGTCAGTTTGCGCGAGGTCGATCACGGCTTGATCGAAGCCGCGCAGGCCATGGGCTGCCGGCGCTGGCACATCGTCTGGCATGTGCTGTTGCCGGAAGCGCTGCCGGGGATTGTCGGCGGGTTCACGATTACGCTGGTGACGATGATCAACTCGTCAGCCATGGCCGGAGCGATTGGCGCCGGCGGCCTCGGCGATATCGCTTACCGCTACGGTTATCAACGTTTCGACAGCCAGATCATGCTGACGGTGATCGTGTTGCTGGTGGCGTTGGTGGCGGTGATTCAGTTGGGCGGCGATCGCCTCGCCAGAGGTCTGAACAAGCGCTGAAGCAAGATCAAAAGATCGCAGCCTTCGGCAGCTCCTACAGGGGAATTCGATCTTCTGTAGGAGCTGCCGAAGGCTGCGATCTTTTAAAGCGCGAAAGCACTTATAGTCTGCTCAACTCCCCCCAAACAGTCCGCCCCATGAAACAGACTCCCACCGATCTGGAACAGATCACCGCCACCACCCTCGGCCACTACAACTCAGTGGCCGAAGACTTTCGCGAAGGCACCCGCGACCACGATGTCAGCCAGAACATCGAAGCGCTGCTACGGCATATCCACGGCACTGCGCCGTTCACCCTGCTCGATTTCGGCTGCGGCCCCGGACGTGATTTGCAGACGTTCACCCGCATGGGCCACGTCGCGGTCGGCCTTGATGGCTCAGAGGAATTTGCGCGCATGGCCCGCGAAGACAGCGGTTGCGAGGTCTGGCAGCAGGACTTTCTGAAACTCGATCTGCCGACCGAGCGCTTCGACGGCATCTTCGCCAATGCGGTGCTGTTTCATGTGCCGTTGCAGGAGTTGCCGCGGGTGCTCAAGCAGCTGCATGGCACACTGAAACCGGGCGGGGTGTTGTTCAGTTCCAATCCGCGCGGGGATAACCGTGAGGGCTGGAATGGGCCACGCTACGGCTCATATCACGACCTGGACGCGTGGCGCGGGTTGTTGACGGCGGCGGGGTTTGTCGAGCTTGAACATTACTACCGGCCGGCGGGATTGCCGCGCGAGCAGCAGCCTTGGCTGGCGAGTGTCTGGCGGCGGGTTGGCTAAAGATCAAAAGATCGCAGCCTGCAGCAGCGCCGATATGGGATTACCTGTAGGCGCTGCCGCAGGCTGCGATCTTTTTGCTTTTGCCTTATGCGGTCTCTTTCTTCGGCTCGCGAATCTTGTACCAGGCCACATACAGCGCCGGCAGAAACAGCAGGGTCAGCAACGTCGCGACCACGATCCCGCCAATCATCGCGTAGGCCATCGGCCCCCAGAACACTTCCCGGGCAATCGGAATCATGCCCATGCTCGCCGCCGCAGCCGTCAGCAGGATCGGCCGACGCCGGTGCTCGGTCGCTTCCACCACCGCATCCCACGGCGTATAGCCCTTCTGCTCGAACTCATCGATCTGCGTCACCAGAATCACCGAGTTGCGGATGATGATACCGATCAGTGCAAGGATCCCCAGGATCGCCACGAAGCCCATCGGCGTACCGGTCGGCACCAGCGCCAGCACCACGCCGATCAGACCCAGCGGCGCGACACTCGCCACCAGAAACATCTTCTGCACGCTATGCAACTGGATCATCAGGAAGGTCGCCATCAAAAACAGCATCAACGGCAGGACCTTGGCGATCGGTCCCTGGGCCTTGCCGCTTTCCTCGACCGTACCGCCCGTGGCGACTTTGTAGCCGACCGGGAGTTTTTCAGCGAACGCATCAATCGACGGCTTGAGCAGTTTCACCAGGTCGGTCGGCTGGATCTCGTCGCGCACCGAGGCCTTGATGGTGATGGTCGGCAGACGATCACGACGCCACACCAGCGGTTGCTCCAGCTCATACCGCACGGTGGCGAAGGCCAATAGCGGAATCGACGTACCGTTGGGTGTGACGATCTGCAGGTTCTGCAGGGTTTCCGGGGTGCCGCGTTCGGAATCCACCGCGCGGCCGACGACGTTGATCAGGTAGATATCGTCATCGACCTGGGTCAGTGGCGAGCCGCTGACGATGCTGTTCATCAGCTTCGCCACGTCTTCCGAGGACAGGCCGAGCTGACGCGCCTTGTCCTGGGCAATGTCGATGCGCAGCACTTTGCCCGGCTCGTTCCAGTCGTAAATGATCTCGCCGATGTGCTCGTTCTTGTCCAGCTCGGTCGCCAGATCGATAGCGTGCTTGCGCACCTGATCGATGTCCTTGCCGCTGACCCGGTACTGGATCGGACGTCCTACCGGCGGGCCCATTTCCAGCGCCTGCACGTAACTGCCAATGCCGACGAAATCCTTGTGCAAGCGTTGACGCAGGCGTTGGCTGAGGGCTTCGCGGGCCTCGAAGTCTTTGCTGACGATCACCAGTTGCGCGTAGTACGGGTTCTGCAATTGCTGGTCGAGCGGCAAGTAGAAACGGATCGCGCCCTGACCGATGTAAGTGCTCCAGCGCACGATGTCCGGGTCACCCTTGAGCGTGGCTTCGAGCTTGTCCACGGCCTTGCGGGTTTCATCGATCGAGGCGTTTTGCGGCAGGTTCAGATCGACGAGAATTTCCGGGCGATCGGAGGACGGGAAGAACTGATTCTGCACAAAGCGCATGCAGAACACCGCCAGCACGAAGCACAACACGGTGATGCCGATCGCCCACCAGCGGTTGCGCATCGACCACAGCAAACCGTGGTTGAATGCCCGACCAATGCGTCCCGGCTCGCCCTCGTGAGGTTTCACATTGGTGCTGAGGATGTGCACGCCGATCACCGGTGCGAACAGCACCGCGACGATCCACGACACCAGCATGGCCACCGCGATCACTGCAAACAGGGTGAAGGTGTACTCACCGGCAGAACTGGCGTTGAGGCCGATCGGCACGAAGCCGGCAACGGTCACCAGCGTACCGGTGAGCATCGGGAACGCTGTCGAGGTGTAGGCAAACGTAGCCGCCTGCTCCTTGGTCTCGCCCATTTCCAGACGCGTGACCATCATCTCCACGGTGATCATCGCGTCGTCCACCAGCAGACCGAGGGCGATGATCAGCGCTCCGAGGGAAATCCGCTGCATGGTGATGCCGCTGTATTCCATGAACACAAACACCATCGCCAGCACCAGCGGAATCGAGCACGCCACCACCAGCCCGGCGCGCACGCCAAGACTGATGAAGCTGACCACCAGGACGATGATCACTGCTTCGAACAGCGCGCTGGTGAAGCCACCAACCGCCTCTTCCACCACCACGGCCTGATCGGACACCGTATGGACGCCGACGCCAACCGGCAGATCAGCGGTGATCTGGTCGATCCGCTGGTGCAACGCCTTGCCGAATTCCTGAACGTTGCCGCCCTTCTGCATGGCAATCGCCAGACCGATTGCCGGCTTGCCGTCGAAACGGAATTCCGGCGTGGCCGGGTCAACATAACCGCGACTGATGTCGGCGATATCGGCCAGACGATAGAAGCGCTCATTGAGTTTGAGATTGACCTCGGCCAGATCCTTCTCCGACGCGAACTGCCCTGAAGTACGCACCGAGATACGCTCGGGCCCGGCCTCGATCACACCCGCCGGAGTCACGGCGTTCTGCGATTGCAGGCTCTGCACCACCTGACGCTGATCGATGCCCAGTGCCGCGAGTTTACGGGTGGAGAAGTTCAGGTAAATCACTTCGTCCTGCTGGCCGATCATCTCGATCTTGCCCAGACCCGGCACGTTGCGGATCTCGGCGCGCGCCTGTTCCACGTAGTCGCGCAACTGGCGCATGGTCAGGCCGTCGGCGGTAAACGCGTAGACCGAGCCGTAGACGTCACCGAACTCATCGTTGAATCCGGGCCCCTGAATCCCTTGGGGAAACTGTCCGCGAATGTCATCGATCTTCTTGCGCACCTGGTACCAGATTTCCGGAATGTCCTTGGCGCTGGTGGTGTCGCGCAGGTACACGTAGACCGTCGATTCACCGGGGCGCGTGTAACTTTTCACGTAGTCGAGTGAATCGAGCTCCTCGAGTTTTTTCTCGATGCGGTCGGTGACCTGCTTGAGGGTTTCCTCCTGGGTCGCGCCCGGCCATTTGGTCTGGATGACCATGGTCTTGATGGTGAACGAAGGGTCTTCTTCACGCCCCAGATTGAAGTAAGAGAACACCCCCATCAGCAACGCGACGAACATCAGGTACCAGACGAACGACTGATGCTTGAGGGCCCATTCGGAGAGATTGAAAGAGCCTTTCATTGACTGTCCTCGTCGAGTTTCACGGCTTGTCCGGGTTTAAGACTGTTGACGCCTGCGCTGACCACGCGCTCGCCGGATTTGACGCCGTCGGCCAGCACCACGGTGCCGTCGGTACGGCTGATCACGCTGACGTCACGGGGCGCAACGGTTTTCCTGGAGGTGTCGACCACCCAGATGCGGGTCTTGCCATCGGCTTCCTGCAGGGCAGTGGCAGGCAACTCGATACGCGGCTTGATCGCCGAACTGAGGGTCACGCTGATCGCCGTACCGAGGCGAAACCCCTCCGGGGTGCTGGCCAGGGTCAGCCGCGCGCGGCGGGTGCGCGTGGCGCTTTGAGCCTGCGGTTCGATCTCGCGAATGGTCGCGGTGGTATTGATGCTCGGGTCGAGTTGCCCGGCCACCAGAAACACCACATCGGCGGGGATCTGATCAACCAGTGTGTCCGGCAGGTCGATCACCGCTTCCTTGATGTCCGGTTGCGCCAGAGTCACCACTTGCTGGCCGGCAGTCACCACCTGGCCGGCTTCGGCATTCCATGCGGTGACCACGGCTTTGTGGTCGGCGCGCAGTTCGGTGTAGCCGAGCTGATCCTTGCTCTGATCGACCGCCGCCCGTGCCTGATCGAGCGAGGCCTGGGTGGTTTTCAGATCGGTGATGGCGATGTCCAGTTGTGCCTGCGCGCCCACCCCACGATCAAACAGCGCCTGCTGACGCCGGGCGTTGGCCTGGGCGTTGATCAGTTGCGCCTGCACCTTGGCCAGATCGCCTTGGGCCGAACGCAACTGGTTCTGTTGATCGGAGGGGTCGAGCGTGGCGAGCAACGTACCCTTTTGCACCTCGGTACCGACATCGACGTTACGGCTGGCAATACGTCCACCGACGCGGAAACCGGTGTTGCTCTCGTAACGCGCTTGAATGCTGCCGGCGAAACGCCCGAGGGTTTCCTCGTTCAGCGCCTGTACCTTGATCGACAGCACGGGTCGTACCGGCTCCGGAGGCGGCTCGCTTTTCGAGCAGGCGGCCAGCAACACACTGATGGATAACAGCCCCAGACGCTTCATGGCTGTGCTCCCGGTTGCAGATCCTTGTAGGTGTTTTCGGCGATCTCGACTTTCATGCCCGGATGCAACAACTGCCCACCCGCGACAATGACTTTTTCCCCGCCTTTGAGACCGTCGCTGATGATCACCTTGCCGATCAGGTAGCGGCTGACAGTGACGTTGTGCAACTGCGCCTCGCCCTTGTCGTCAACCATCCATACGGCCGGCTCGCTGATGTTTTTGGTCAGCGCCGACCATGGCAATTCCACCGCCGACTTGCCGCTGCCCTTGGCCGTGGCGCTGACCACCGAGCCGAGCTGCATGCCCTGCGGCAGGCTGTCGAGGGTGACTTTGACTTGCACCGTGCCGGACTGCGCCGACACCGCCGGGGTGATTTCGCGCACCGTGCCGGTGGTCTTGATCGCGGGGTTGTCGAGCAGGCTGACGACAATCGAGCGATCGTCAGGGCGTTCGGCCAGCAGCGATTCGTAGACGTTGAACACCGCGTCGCGATCGCCATCGCGGGCCAGTTTGAAAATCGGCGCGGTGGCCTGGACCACTTGGCCGACCTCGGCCTGGCGCTCGGTGATAATCCCCGGGGCATCGGCGATCAGCGCGGTGTAGCTCAATTGATCCTTGGCATTGGCCAGTTGCGCCTGTGCCGCGCTCAGGGCGCTCTGGCTGCTGCGCAAGGCGGCTTGGGCGGAGTCGAATTCGCTCTGGCTGGTGTAACCCTTGGGCAACAGTTTCTGCTGACGCACGAACGCTGCGGCGCTCTGCTTGACCCGTGCCTGCTCGGCGATGACCTGGGCCTGAGCGGAATCGACGTTGGTCTGCAAATCCTTGGGATCGAGTTTGGCCAGCACTTGCCTGGCGCTGACCCGGTCGCCGACATCGACCATGCGCTGGATGATCTTGCCACCGACCCGGAACGACAGTTCGGTCTGCACCCGGGCCTGCACATCGCCGGTCAGGGTCACGGCAGCCGCGTAATCGGCGGGTTTGACCTCTTGCACAAAGACCCGTGGCAGGTACTCCGCCGGGGCTTCTTTCTTGCCGCAAGCGGTCAACAACGTGAGCAGGCTCAGCACGACAACTGTTTTCAATCCGGGACTCGCCATGCAGACTCCTTCCTGTGTACGAACGTGCAAGTGACGATACGACTGTGAGCTTAGAACAGGGTTCAACGTTCGCTCGCGCGATCTCTATATTTCCCCTGTAGGAGCTGCCGCAGGTGCGATCTTTTGATCCTGCTCTTATAAAGTCAAAAGA
>NZ_JABULD010000147.1:0-1487 GCF_014060985.1 Pseudomonas sp. MD195_PC81_125 | reverse complement strand
ATCGCAGCTTCGGCAGCTCCTACAGGGGGTTTTGTTTGAACGGGAAAATCGGGGTAAGGCCTTTCTGTCAGTCCATTTGACCGGAATAGACGCTGCGGCGCTCTGCCATGCTGGTTAAGATCGCTGCATTCCTTTTTCGCTTGCCGAGGTTGTCATGCGCTTTTCCGATCTGCTCGAGGCGGTTCGTCGCCAGCCAGAAGTGACCATTCCCGCCGAGTGGGGTCAGGGCCGGGCCAGTTTTGGCGGCCTGGTCGCGGCGCTGCAATACGAAACCATGCGCGCGAAAGTGCCGGCCGAGCGCCCGGTGCGTTCATTGGCAATCACCTTTGTCGGCCCGGTTGAGCCGGACGTCCCGGTGCGTTTCGAAGTCGATGTGCTGCGTGAAGGCAAAGCGGTCAGTCAGGTGCTGGGGCGTGCGATGCAGAACGGTCAGGTGGTGACGATCGTGCAGGGCAGCTTCGGTGCTTCGCGGCCTTCGGAAGTCGCGGTGGCAGCCTATCCGGCAGCCGAGATGAAGCACTGGGACGATTGCCAGGAGTTGCCCTATATCAAAGGCGTGACCCCGGAGTTCATGCGGCATCTGGCGATGCGCTGGAGTGTCGGCGGCATGCCGTTCACTGGCAATAAATCGCGGCAGATGGGCGGTTGGGTGCGCTTGCGTGGCGACGTCAAGGAAGAACCGGTCAATGAGGCGCATCTGCTGGCGCTGGTGGATGCCTGGCCTCCGGCACTGTTGCCGTATCTGAAGAAACCGGCACCGGGCAGTACGTTGACCTGGACCATTGAATTCGTGCAGCCGTTACGCGACTTGAGCACCCTGGACTGGTGCAAATACCTGGCGGATATCGAGTACGCTGCCGACGGTTACGGCCATGTGGCCGCCAAGCTGTGGAGCGCGGAGGGGGAGTTGATTGCCATGAGTCGCCAGACCGTGACGATTTTTTGCCTGAGTCACTCAGTGCCGACGATGGCGCTCCCGCCAGGCGCGCCACCAGCCGCCACTGTGGAAAAACCGTGGAAAGGTCAGGAACTGCTCGACCAGCAAGCGCGACACGGCATCTTTGCGATCACTGAACGGCTCGGAGGCTTGCGCCTCCAGGCTGTGGCCATGGCGCTGCAAACCCAGCGCCGCGACAATCCCGATTACGCCGATGGCGACACTGGCCAAGCTCAGGCTGAACACTCCGGACACGATCAACAGAAACGCGACGATGAACAACGGCACGGCGATCAGGTGCAACACCAGATTGGTCGGGTGCTGGTGATTGTTCGGGTACGCGCGCCATTGCCACGCGGGAAGGTTGGGGTGACGTTTGCCCATGTTGACTACTCCTCGATCCATGTTGAACACATGCTTGAAGAATAGGCCGGGGCGGGTGGGGCGGCGAATCAAGGTTGGCTATTGGCATCATAGTAATGGTGAACAAAAAAAAGATCGCAGCCTTCGGCAGCTCCCACATTGAAATGCGTATACCTGTAGGAGCTGC
>NZ_JABULD010000679.1:0-1778 GCF_014060985.1 Pseudomonas sp. MD195_PC81_125 | reverse complement strand
TCTTTTGATTTTTGAAACAAGATCAACAGATCGCAGCCTTCGGCAGCTCCTACAGGTTATGCGGCAGCCGGCACACCGCTGTGAAAGCGGAACTCGTCGTCCGGCGACTCGATCAGTTCCTGCTCGGCAGCACGCACCTTGTCGATCACCTGAGCGATGTCCTTCGCGTCGCCGTACTGGTAAGCCAGTTTCAGATAACCCTGGAAGTGCCGCGCCTCGCTTTTCAGCAGGCCGAAATAGAACTTGCCGAGTTCTTCGTCCAGATGCGGCACCAGCGCTTCGAAACGCTCACAACTGCGCGCTTCGATGAATGCGCCGACCACCAGCGTATCCACCAGTTTCACCGGCTCGTGGCTGCGCACCACTTTGCGCAGTCCCGAGGCGTAGCGCCCGGCGTGCAGCTGGCGCAGCTCGATCTTGCGGCGTTTCATGAGGCGCATGACCTGTTCGTGGTGCACCAGTTCTTCCCGGGCCAGACGCGACATCATGTTGATCAGGTCGACGTGGGAATGGTACTTGGCAATCAGGCTCAGCGCGGTGCTGGCGGCCTTGAACTCGCAGTTCTTGTGGTCGATCAGCAGGGTTTCCTGATCGGCCAGTGCCGCCTGGACCCAGGCGTCGGGCGTGCGGCAGCCAAGGAATTCGTGGATTTCGGGAAGGATCATGAGGCTCACGGTAAAAGGTGTACGAGCAAAGGCCGCCGATTATACCGGCCTGCCCGCAGACCACCAGTCGCAGGCGTTGATATGCATCAAGTCGCAGGCGCATGAGCAGCAACTATAGTTGTGCAACGCCGTGCCTTTTCTTTGCTGGAGACTCCGCTCATGCAAGCCATTCGCAGCATTCTGGTGGTCATCGAACCCGAACACTCGGAAAGCCTGGCGCTAAAGCGCGCCAAGTTGATCGCCGGCGTGACCCGGGCCCATCTGCACCTGCTGGTGTGTGACCGCAAGCACGACCATGCCGGCATGCTTGGCGTGCTCAAAGCCGCGCTGTTGGCGGATGGCTACAGCGTGACCACCGAACAGGCATGGAACGAAAGCCTGCACGAGACCATCATCGACGTGCAGCAGGCCGAAGGTTGCGGGCTGGTGATCAAACAGCACTATCCCGACAGCGCGCTGAAAAAGGCCCTGCTGACCCCGGCCGACTGGAAACTGCTGCGCCACTGCCCGACTCCGGTGCTGTTGGTGAAAACATCCACCTCCTGGAAAGACCGAGTGATTCTTGCGGCTGTGGATGTGGGCAATGCCGATGGCGAACACCGGCATTTGCACACCACGATCATTGATCATGGCTACGACATTGCCAGCCTGGCCAAGGCGCATCTGCATGTGATCACGGCGCATCCGTCGCCCATGCTCTCGGCCGCGGATCCGACCTTCCAGCTCAAGGAAACCATCGAAGCGCGGTACCGCGAGCAGTGCAAGGCGTTTCAGGCCGAGTTCGATGTGGACGACGAGCATTTGCATATCGAGGAAGGCCCGGCGGATGTGTTGATTCCGTTCATGGCGCACAAGCTGCAGGCGGCGGTAACCGTGATCGGCACCGTAGCGCGCAGCGGGTTGTCAGGCGCGTTGATCGGCAATACCGCTGAAGTGGTGCTGGATGCACTGGAAAGCGACGTGCTGGTGCTCAAGCCGCAGGAGGTTGAGGATCATCTGGTGGAGTTGGCGGTGAAACACTGAGGATTACGGTGCCTGAACCAGCGCCTTCGCGAGCAGGCTCGTCCCACCGTTGGAATGCATATCCCTGTGGGAGCTGGCCTGCCAGCGATA
>NZ_JABULD010000536.1:0-1530 GCF_014060985.1 Pseudomonas sp. MD195_PC81_125 | reverse complement strand
CTGCTCGCGAAGACGGCTGACAGTCACTGGAAATATTGACTGAATCACCGCATTCGCGAGCAGGCTCGCTCCCACATTGAAAGGAGCTCTACCCATGAAAAAACTGTTGACCCTCGCCGCCGCCACCCTTCTCAGCGCCTGCCAATCAACCACACCCGCCGGCAAGGTCGGTCTCGACGGTGAAGTGTTCTACCTGCAACGCATCGCCCTGCCACCGAGCGCGACACTGAGCGTGAGCTTGCAGGACGTATCGCTGGCCGACGCTCCGGCGGTGGTCCTCGACGAGCAGAAAGGCCCGGTCAAAGGCCAGGTGCCGCTGCCGTTCCACTTGAGTTACGATCCGGCCCAGGTCAAACCCGGCCACCGCTACTCGGTCAGCGCGCGCATCGAGGTCAACGGTGAGCTGATGTTCATCACCACCGAGAACCACGCCGTGCAACTGGACGGTAATGATCCGCAGCCGCTGAAAATCCGCGTCGACGCCATTCGCTAACTGTCTTTCAAGGAAGCTGCCATGCTCCGCCCTACCCTTCGCTTCGCCAGCCTGTGCGCGGGCCTGATGATCTCTGCCAGCGCCCTGGCGCTGTCGCTCAGCGACCTCTCGCAACAAGACGCCACCGGCGGCCTCAAGGACGCCTTGACCCAGGGCGCGCAAATCGCCGTCAAACAACTCGGCACCCCGGGCGGCTTCAGCAACAACCCGGAGGTGAAAATCGAACTGCCGGGCAAACTCGGCAAAGTCGCCGGCAAGATGAAAGCCTTCGGCATGGGCGCCCAGGTCGACGAACTCGAAACCGCCATGAACAAGGCCGCCGAAAGCGCCGTGACCCAGGCCCAGCCGATCCTCGTCGATGCCGTGAAGAAAAATGACCGTGGCCGACGCCAAAGGCATCCTCAGCGGCGGCACCGACTCGGCCACCCAATACCTGGACAAAACCAGCCGCGAACAGATCCGCGCCAGGTTCCTGCCCATCGTCAAACAAGCCACCGACAAAGTCGGCGTAGCGCAAAAGTACAACGCCTTCGCCGGCCAGGCCGCGACCTTGGGCGTGGTGGATGCGAAAAGCGCCAACGTCGAAAGCTACGTCACCCGAGCAGGCACTGAACGGCCTGTTCGAAATGATCGGCAAACAGGAAGAAACCATCCGCAAGAACCCGGCGGCTGCGGCGACTGGCCTTGCCAAGAAAGTGTTCGGCACATTGTAATTTTTGCCGCTGCACGCAAAAGCCCGCTGAACCTGTGAAGGTCGGCGGGCTTTTTATTGCTTGTCAGCCTTGCGGATCGACTTGATCGAGAACGCGGTTCACCGACAGCTCAGCGAGCGAAATCATCTGCTGAATGCCCAGAAGCTGACTGCACGTCGAGCCGCTCAGGGTAAACGCCAACTCACTGGCCATGACATTGGCCGAGGCCAGCGTTTCACAGGCATGGGCCAGCATTAAATACAACCTGACTCAATGTAGGAGCTGCCGAAGGCTGCGATTTTTTGATCTTGCTTTTGATTTTGAAAAGCCAGGATCAAAAGATCG
>NZ_JABULD010000393.1:0-5060 GCF_014060985.1 Pseudomonas sp. MD195_PC81_125 | reverse complement strand
ATCCTCGGAAACTGACACACCTATACTCAATGCTGTCTCCCTCCATTCAAGGACTCCACCACCGTGAACCTGCGTGCGCTGGTCGTCGCCGCACTGTCTCTGCTGGCTGGTTGCGCCACCTCGGCCAAGGCCCCGGTGGCGCCGTCGGCCGTGGTGGTGTCACCCGCCACCTGGCAGCAGATCGATCGCGACATCGTCAGCGCCTCGCAGCAATCCACCGAGCAAGTCAAAGTATTTGCCCGGGGTTCGATGGAACATTGGCGCACTCGCGTCTATCAGCAAACTGAAGAAAATTTCATTCCGTGGTTCAGCAGCTACTGGACTCAGGAATGGCTGTCGATGAAGGTCAGTTGGTACACCATCAGTGCTGGCGGCGAACAGGACGCGTCGGCCAAGCGTCTGGCGAGCTATCTGCTTGAGCAATATCAGGAAAGAGTGCTGGCTCCGGTGGCGGTGGAGATCGATCCGGACGCGATCCTCGGTCAGGCCACGGCGTTCTACGCGCAACTGATGGCCCAGCAGATGCCGCTCATCGCCCAGCGCTATGGCATGCCGGTGGCCCAACTCAACGGGCGTCTGCAGAAGGTCCCGGCCATCGCCCTCGGGCCGCCGCCGGCGCGGGATGCGTCGCTGTATCAGATCATCAGCACCGAGCCGCTGAACACCTTGCCGGCGTATGCCGCGCTGATCGACAAGATCCACACTGAGGGCGGCAGCAAGGGCATTGCCTCGACCGACGCCGGCATGGCCCCTGTGGCCAAACGCGCCAGTCAACGGATGGAAGCGGAAATGGCGCCGCGCGGAGCGGCCAGTGCGGTGGCGGCTGCGGCGGGCAAGTTGGTTGGCGGGGTGATCGTCGATTGGGGTGGCGGGCATCCGCGCGATCATCCAGGCCAACGACCGGCCCGACAGCGAAGCGCTGATTCGCAGCAGCCTGGGCAGTACCTTCGACAAGGCCTGGGCGAAACTGCTGCAAAACCCGACCACCGGGGTCATGGCTGGAACGCTGCATATCGCCGGGCAGGTCGAGGGCAACCTTGGCGGGGGCGAACAACCGTCGGTCGGGCAGGGGCTGAATCGTGTCGAATGGCGACCTCCCGAATCGACCAATCAGCAGATAGAACCCAACGTGCAAGGAGAGTGATCATGGCTTACATCGATATTTTTGTAGCACCCGTGCCGAATGCCAACCGCGAGCAGTACAAAAAACACTGTGCGATCGCCGCGCAACTGTTCAAGGAGTACGGAGCGAAGGAGGTGGTTCAGGGCTGGGGCGATGACGTGCCGGAAGGCAAAGTCACGTCATTCCCGATGGCGGTAAAACTCAAGGACGGCGAGACCGTTTCGGCCGGCTGGTTGATCTGGCCCGACAAAGCCACCCGCGATGCCGGCATGGCAAAGATGATGGAAGACCCGCGCATGCAACCGGACGTCAATCCGATGGGGTTTGATGGGCAGCGGATGATCTTTGGTGGTTTCAAGGACATTCTTGAATCCTGAAATCCAGCGCAGGAGTGAGCCCGCTCGCGAAGAGGCCGGCACAGCCAATAGCTTCATGGCTGACCCACCGCTTTCGCGAGCAGGCTCGCTCCCCCATGGGGTGGTGGTCACTCTGCAGAGGGAGTAATGCGGCAGCTTTTGCGGTGGCGGATTTCTTCCTCCGTCGGTCGTTCGCGGACGAATTCGAAACGCGGTTCACCTTCGCTGTAATGCACCAGCCAGCCCCATTCCAGCTCGGTTTCATCCTGCCCTGGGCTGGGTGGTCGGGCCCACCAGGGCTCTTTGCTGAGGATCTCGCGCATGGCGACCTCCAGTTCGATGGCCATCCTTGAACTATAGCCGGCTGTCGCGAGTCGTCAGAGAAGGCTGTGTAGAATCGGCCGATCGACCAGCGAAGGAGCAGGCCCATGACCGATGATGCGCGCAGGGA
The DNA here is from genome assembly GCF_014060985.1 of Pseudomonas sp. MD195_PC81_125. Lineage (NCBI taxonomy): Bacteria > Pseudomonadati > Pseudomonadota > Gammaproteobacteria > Pseudomonadales > Pseudomonadaceae > Pseudomonas > Pseudomonas sp. MD195_PC81_125. Next base: position 3,130 of record NZ_JABULD010000393.1, on the reverse strand, counting down.
TGAACCGTTCAAGCGACTGTTTTTCGCCCTCGACTGCCCACCACCATTACGCAAGGCCATCGCTCAGTGGCGCGCCGATCTGCGCTTGAGAACCGGCAAAGCGGTGCCGGCGGATAACTTTCACCTGACGCTGCTGTTCCTCAGCGCGGTGCCGCTGGCGCAGATCCATGAAGTCTGCGAGGCCGCCGGCAAGGTACGCACGCCGGGTGAGCCATTGAAGATTGCGCTGGATCGCCTGCAGGTCTGGCATCGCGCGGGGATCCTGTCTCTGGCGCCGGAACAGGCGCCGCCAGCGTTGTTGCGTCTGGTGTATGCGTTGGAACAGGCGATGCTGCCATTCGGTTTCGAAGACTCGCCGCGCGAGTTCCGCCCGCACCTGACCCTGGCCCGGGACTACCGCGCAGCGGAACCGGAAGCCGCCACGCCGCCGGAGTTCTTCCTGCGTGCCGAGCGCTTTGCCTTGTTCGAATCGCACAAGGGCCGCTATCGGATCCTGCAGGATTGGCCGCTGAAATGAACCCACAAAAAAAGGCGCCCGAGGGCGCCTGAAATTCACCTGAGCCGAGGGAGCCAGGTGAGGCCGTTCATTGCAGGGTGCAGCGGTGGTAAGGCGCTGCGTGAACGGAAAAGCTACGCCACATCCCTGTGTAGGAGCTGCCGCAGGCTGCGATTCTTTTGACTTTGTTTTTAAAGAGCAAGATCAAAAGATCGCAGCCTCGTTTCACTCGACAGCTCCTACAACAGTTGGTTTTGTGGTGATATTTCAGAGGACACCGTTTTGCGCTCTACCGAAGTCGTGATTATTGGCGCTGGCGCCGCAGGGTTGATGTGTGCACTGACCGCCGCCGGGCGTGGGCGTCAGGTGCTGCTGCTCGACCATGCGAACAAGGCCGGCAAGAAAATCCTGATGTCCGGTGGTGGCCGCTGCAATTTCACCAACATGTACACCGAGCCGGGCAATTTCCTTTCGGGTAACCCGCATTTCTGCAAATCGGCACTGGCACGTTATACCCAGTGGGATTTCATCGGCATGGTCGCCAAGCATGGCGTGCCGTACCACGAGAAAAAAACTCGGCCAGCTGTTCTGCGATAACAAATCCAGCGACATCCTCGGCATGCTGCTCGACGAGTGCGATCAGGCCGGCGTCGAGTTGCACCTGGACACCTCGATCCAGACCATCGAAAAGGTCGAAAGCGGTTACCTGCTCGACACCACCCTCGGCCAGGTTCAGTGCCAATCGCTGGTGATCGCCACCGGCGGGCTGTCGATCCCGACACTGGGCGCCACCGGCTTCGGTTATCAGGTCGCCAGGCAGTTTGGCCATGAACTGCTGCCGACCCGTGCCGGCCTGGTGCCGTTCACTATCACCGATCAGCTCAAGGAACTGTGCACCGAGTTGTCCGGTACGTCGGTGGACTGTCTGGTCAGCTGCAACGAGCAGAGCTTTCGCGAGAACATCCTGTTCACTCACCGCGGCCTCAGCGGCCCGGCGATTCTGCAGATCTCGTCGTTCTGGGAGCCGGGCGACATCGTGGAGATCAACCTGCTGCCGGATCACGACACCGCCGCATGGCTGCAACAGCAAGTGGCCGAACGCCCGAACAGCGAACTGAAAACCCTGCTCGGGGAAATCTTCACCAAGAAGATGGCCAACCTGTTGGCGGACAACTGGTTCGTCTCCAAACCGATGAAGCAGTACACCCACGCCGAACTGGCGCAGATCGCCGACAAACTCGGCAGCTGGAAAGTTGTCCCGGCCGGCACCGAAGGCTACCGCACCGCCGAGGTCACGCTGGGTGGCGTCGATACCCGCGAAGTGTCGTCCAAGACCATGGAGTCGCTGAAAAGCCCGGGGCTGTATTTCGTTGGCGAGGTTCTCGACGTCACCGGGCATCTGGGCGGTTTCAACTTCCAGTGGGCATGGGCCTCGGGTTACGCGGCTGCGCAATACGTCTGACTGAAACAACACTCCCCTGCAGGAGCTGCCGAAGGCTGCGATCTTTTGATCTTAAAAGAGCGAAGGGTAGCGGCGTATGCACCTGCTGCCGCTGCGCCAACCGCAACTCAAATTCCCGCGGATCGTGAATCAGCACGTCCTGCCCGGCAAACTGCTCGGCGGCGATCAACCGCGACAGCCAGAACCGCACGCACGCCACGCGCAGCATGGTCGGCCAGAGTTCAGCTTCAGCGGCAGTGAACGGACGCAGTGCCGCATAGGCGCCGAGGAATGCGCGGGCGCGCGGCCCGTCAATCAAGCCTTCCTCGTCTGAACACCAGTCATTCAAGGCGATCGCCACGTCGTAGAGCATCGGCCCCGAGCAGGCGTTGTAAAAGTCGATCAACCCGGTCAGGTGCGTGCCTTCGAACATCGCGTTATCGCGGAACAGGTCGGCGTGAATGTTGGCCCGTGGCAGCGCGAGAATTTTGTCTTTCTGCACGGTGATTTCATCCAGCGCCTTGTGCAGCAGCGCACGCGGCTCGTCGCTCAAGTGCGAGAGGAACTCGTTGCCCTCCTCCAGCATCCAGTCCAGGCCACGATCGGTCTTGCGCTTGATCATGCGCTCGCCCTGGGTCGCCAGGTGCAGATGCGCCTGCAACTCGCCGACCTGCGCGCAATGCTGGGCGTTGGCGACCTTGATGTGTTTGCCGGACAGCCGTGGTTGCAGCAGCGCCGGCTTGCCCTTGAGCTCACGCAACGCCACGCCGTCAGTGGTGCGCAGCGCGTAAGGCACCGGCAGATCAGCCTCGTGCAACACGTCGAGCAGGTCGATGAAGAACGGCATTTCCTGCACCGGGCCACGTTCGACCAGGGTCAGGACGAATTCGCCCTGCTCCAGACTGATAAAGAAGTTGGTGTTTTCGCTGCCGGCGGCGATCCCCTGGAAATCAAGCAGACGGCCAAGCCCGTAAGGGTCAAGAAAGGTTTCCAGCTCTGGCCGAGCCAGGGGGGTGAACACAGACATGGTTAAAAACTGCTCAGTTCGGGCGCCGCGATCAAGCGGCGCCGATTAAAAAGTCAGGAATCTTACTTCCAGGTAAAGATTTCCCACGACGGAATCAGCATATCCGGCTGGTCGGAACGGATGTAGTTCACGTCCGAACCATCGGCGCGCACCAGGAAATACGGTT
>NZ_JABULD010000049.1:0-2882 GCF_014060985.1 Pseudomonas sp. MD195_PC81_125 | reverse complement strand
TGGAACGCGATTCCCGTTGGAGCGAGCCTGCTCGCGAAGGGCTTCGCAGCACAAAATCACGATCCCTTGAAATGCAAAAAGCCCCTGTCACACCGACAGGGCTTTCGCTTGAAGCTTGGAGCAAGAAGCTCGCAGCTATCTTTAGAACACCACACCCTGACTACGCAGGTAGTCATCGTAAGTGCCGCTGAAGTCAGTCACGCCGTTCGGGCTCAGCTCGATGATGCGCGTGGCCAGAGACGATACGAACTCACGGTCGTGGCTGACGAAGATCAGCGTACCCGGGTAGTTTTCCAGCGCCAGGTTCAGCGCCTCGATCGATTCCATGTCCAGGTGGTTGGTCGGTTCGTCCATCACCAGTACGTTCGGCTTTTGCAGGATCAGCTTGCCGAACAGCATGCGACCTTGCTCACCGCCGGAGATGACCTTGACCGACTTGAGGATCTCGTCGTTGGAGAACAGCATGCGACCCAGGGTGCCACGAATCACTTGCTCGCCCTGCGTCCATTGACCCATCCAGTCGAACAGGCTGACATCGTCTTCGAAGTCGTGGGCGTGATCCTGAGCGTAGTAGCCCAGCTCCGCGCTCTCGGTCCATTTCACAGAACCGGCGTCTGGCGTCAGTTCGCCCATCAGGGTGCGCAACAGCGTGGTCTTGCCGATACCGTTCGGGCCGATGATCGCCACGCGCTCGCCGGCTTCAACGGTGAAGCTGAAGTTTTTGAACAGGGTCTTGCCGTCGAAGCCCTTGGACATCTGCTCGATGGTCACGGCCTGGCGGTGCAGCTTTTTAGTCTGTTCGAAACGGATGAACGGGCTGACACGGCTCGATGGCTTGACCTCGGCCAGCTGGATCTTGTCGATCTGCTTGGCGCGGGAAGTGGCCTGTTTGGCTTTCGAGGCGTTGGCCGAGAAGCGGCTGACGAACGTTTGCAGTTCGGCAATCTGGGCTTTCTTCTTGGCGTTGTCCGACAGCAGTTGCTCGCGGGACTGGGTCGCGGCCGTCATGTACTCGTCATAGTTGCCCGGGAACAGACGCAGCTCGCCGTAGTCCAGGTCAGCCATGTGGGTGCACACGCTGTTGAGGAAGTGACGGTCGTGGGAAATGATGATCATGGTGCTGTTACGCACGGTGAGAATCGATTCCAGCCAGCGAATGGTGTTGATGTCCAGGTGGTTGGTCGGTTCGTCGAGCAACAGCACTTCCGGATCAGAGAACAGTGCCTGAGCCAGCAAGACCCGCAGCTTCCAGCCTGGCGCCACTTCAGACATCGGGCCGAAATGCTGTTCCAGTGGAATGCCCAGACCCAGCAGCAGTTCACCGGCACGGGACTCGGCGGTGTAGCCGTCCATCTCGGCGAACTCGGTTTCCAGCTCGGCCACGGCCATGCCGTCTTCTTCGCTCATTTCCGGCAGCGAGTAGATACGATCGCGCTCGGCTTTGACCTTCCACAACTCTTCGTGACCCATGATCACGGTGTCGATCACGGTGAATTCTTCGTAGGCAAACTGATCCTGACGCAATTTACCCAGGCGTACGTTCGGCTCAAGCATGACCTGACCGCCGGACGGCTCGAGATCGCCACCGAGGATTTTCATGAAGGTCGACTTGCCGCAACCGTTGGCGCCGATCAGACCGTAGCGGTTGCCGCCGTTGAATTTGACCGAAACGTTTTCGAAGAGCGGCTTGGCGCCGAACTGCATCGTGATGTTAGCTGTGGAGATCAATTGCTTTACCTATCAATGGGTTGCGAGCCGCACATTTGGCGCTTGGGCCATTTCTGGGGCATTTTTGGAGCGTTTTCTTCCCTACCCGGTCAGTGTTGGCGGTAGCCAGCAGGCGAGGGGTGAGAGCAGCAACCGGACACGGCGTCCAGGCTGTTGGGCATTAAAGGCGGGATTCATGCCAGACATTGCGCGCATTGTCGCATAAGTCATGCGGCAGTTGTATGGCGGACGCTGACGAACCGGCAGACTGCCTGCTTCGGGGAGCGTGAAATGCGCGTTCACGCAGCGGTCTATCGAATTCATGAGTGTCGATGCGGGCTTCCAACAATCATGGGAGGAACTACAACGCCTGATGTCGTCTACATTTCATCAAGGAATTTCCGATGAGAGGACGGTCATGTTTAAAAAACGCTTACTGGTTGCGTCTGTTACTTGTCTGGCCTTGGCGGTGAGTTCTGTAACGGCTTTGGCCGATCCCGGAAATGGCAACGGCAAAGGGAACGGCAAGGGCGGCCCGCAGAACAGTCAGGGACATGGCAACCAAGGGGGCAAAAACAAAGGATCCAGTTCGGGCAACTGGGACCATGCACCCGTGGTCGATCGAAGCGGTGTGCTGAGCGTACTCAACGGTTACAGAGACTACTGGAGCCCGGGTCCGGCGCTGCCTCCCGGTATTCAAAAGAATCTGGCACGCGGCAAACCGCTGCCGCCGGGCATCGCCAAGAAACTGGATGGACGATTGGCTGGGCGACTGCCTCATTACGACGGATATGAGTGGCAGCAGGTGGGCACCGATTTGATTCTGGTGGCGATTGCGAGCGGGCTTATCTACGAAGTGCTGAATGGCGCCTTCGATTAGTCTGATGGCAGGTCAATGAACCTGATTTTTTGAATCTGTTTACCTAAGGTAAAAGCAATACATTCTCACCCACTTTATATATGAGGCGATTGGCTTCCGCTGATCGCTTGTGGGTGAACCAGATCTAAATGAATGCATCTCAGATGACAGTAAAACCAACCCCAGTGGATGCCGTCATGCGTTTGAAAAAGAAAAACCTGGTTGCCGTCATGTCCTGCGTAATGATGTTTGCGGCTGCGCCATTACTGCCTGCTCAACTGTCCATCATGGCCTCTGCCCACGCCAAAGGATGGTG
>NZ_JABULD010000711.1:0-8340 GCF_014060985.1 Pseudomonas sp. MD195_PC81_125 | reverse complement strand
GTTCGTCGAGCGTCGGCGCGAAGCGTTGGCCGATCTGGAAGTGCAGTTGGCCACCCTGCCGACCGAGCCGGCACAGCACGCGGAGAGTCTGCCATGAACAACCCCGAGCGCTTGCCGTCCGAGACGCACAAACCGATCACCGGCTACCTGTGGGGCGGACTGGCTGTGCTGACTTGCCCCTGCCACCTGCCCATCCTCGCTGTCGTGCTGGCCGGCACAACCGCCGGTGCTTTCCTCGGCGAGCATTGGGTCATCGCGGCGCTCGGTTTGACCGGCCTGTTCCTTCTGTCCCTGTCGCGGGCGTTGCGGGCATTCAGGGAAAGAGAATGAGCGCTTTCCGGCCGGATGGATGGACGACGCCGGAACTGGCCCAAGCGGTCGAGCGCGGGCAGCTTGAACTGCACTACCAGCCCGTCGTCGATCTGCGCAGTGGTGGGATTGTCGGCGCGGAAGCCTGTTGCGCTGGCGTCATCCGACGCTTGGACTATTGCCACCGGGCCAGTTCCTGCCCGTGGTCGAATCGTCCGGCCTGATGCCTGAAATCGGCGCTTGGGTGCTGGGCGAAGCCTGCCGCCAGATGCGTGACTGGCGAATGCTGGCATGGCGACCGTTCCGGCTGGCCGTCAATGCTTCGGCGAGCCAAGTGGGACCGGACTTCGACGGGTGGGTAAAGGGCGTGCTGGCTGATGCCGAGTTGCCCGCCGAGTATCTCGAAATCGAGCTGACCGAATCGGTCGCGTTTGGTGATCCGGCGATCTTCCCCGCCCTGGACGCCTTGCGGCAGATCGGTGTGCGCTTCGCCGCCGATGACTTCGGGACGGGGTATTCCTGTCTGCAACATCTGAAGTGCTGCCCAATCAGCACGCTCAAGATCGACCAATCGTTTGTCGCCGGGCTCGCCAACGACCGCCGCGACCAAACCATCGTGCACACCGTGATTCAGCTTGCGCACGGGCTGGGCATGGATGTGGTGGCTGAAGGCGTGGAAACATCGGCGAGTCTTGATCTATTGCGACAAGCGGACTGCGACACAGGACAAGGCTTCCTGTTCGCGAAGCCAATGCCGGCGGCGGCATTCGCCGTCTTCGTCAGTCAATGGAGGGGTGCCACCATGAATGCAAGTGACTCGACCACCACCAGTTGCTGCGTGTGCTGCAAGGAAATCCCGCTCGATGCCGCCTTCACCCCGGAAGGCGCGGAATACGTCGAGCACTTCTGCGGGTTGGAGTGTTATCAACGCTTCGAAGCGCGTGCCAAGACAGGGAACGAAACCGATGCCGATCCGAACGCCTGCGACTCGCTACCGTCAGATTGAGGCATACCCTAACTGGATGTCAGGCAGGGCCGCGCCGCTTAGTCAGAATAGAGTCATCTTTCGCATTTTTGACACATGCCTGCGAAGGTCATAGATTTCAGCCTGACAGAAACGGGGTTTGAGGCACAACGGAACAGAAGGAGCACTTAAGCCGCCTTCAACCAAGGAGACATCGTGCAGGGGCACCGCATCGGCTACGTCCGGGTCAGCAGCTTCGACCAGAACCCGGAACGCCAGCTGGAACAGACACAGGTGAGCAAGGTGTTCACCGACAAGGCATCGGGCAAGGACACCCAGCGCCCCCAGCTCGAAGCGCTGCTGAGCTTCGTCCGCGAAGGCGATACAGTGGTGGTGCACAGCATGGACCGGCTGGCCCGCAACCTCGATGACCTGCGTCGCTTGGTACAGAAGCTGACTCAACGCGGCGTGCGCATCGAGTTCCTGAAGGAGGGCCTGGTGTTCACTGGCGAGGACTCGCCGATGGCCAACCTGATGCTGTCGGTGATGGGGGCCTTCGCTGAGTTCGAGCGCGCCCTGATCCGCGAGCGGCAGCGTGAGGGCATCACCTTGGCCAAGCAGCGTGGCGCGTACCGGGGCCGCAAGAAAGCCCTGTCCGATGAGCAGGCTGCTACCCTGCGGCAGCGAGCGACGGCCGGCGAGCCCAAGGCGCAGCTTGCCCGCGAGTTCAACATCAGCCGGGAAACCCTCTACCAGTACCTCCGCACGGACGACTGACACATGCCGCGTCGCTTGATCCTCTCGGCCACGGAGCGGGGCACCCTGCTCGCGTTGCCAGAAAGCCAGGATGACCTGATCCGCTACTACACCTTCAACGACTCCGACCTGTCGCTGATCCGTCAGCGGCGCGGCGACGCCAACCGCCTCGGCTTCGCCGTGCAACTCTGCCTGCTGCGCTACCCCGGCTATGCGTTGGGCACTGACAGCGAGCTGCCCGAACCGGTCATCCTGTGGGTGGCCAAGCAAGTCCAGACCGATCCGGCGAGTTGGACGAAGTACGGCGAGCGCGATGTGACCCGTCGCGAGCACGCCCAGGAACTGCGCACCTACCTTCAACTGGCCCCGTTCGGCCTGTCCGACTTCCGCGCCCTGGTGCGCGAGCTGACCGAACTGGCCCAGCAGACCGACAAGGGCTTGCTGCTGGCCGGCCAGGCGCTGGAGAGCCTGCGGCAGAAGCGACGCATCCTGCCGGCGTTGAGCGTGATCGACCGGGCTTGCTCGGAGGCCATTGCACGGGCCAATCGGCGGGTCTACCGCGCCCTGGTTGAACCGCTCACGGACTCGCATCGGGCCAAGCTGGACGAGCTGTTGAAGCTCAAGGCCGGCAGCAGCATCACCTGGTTGACCTGGCTGCGCCAGGCACCGCTGAAACCCAACTCTCGGCACATGCTTGAGCACATCGAGCGGCTGAAGACATTTCAGCTGGTGGACTTGCCCGAAGTCCTGGGCCGGCACATCCACCAGAACCGCCTGCTCAAGCTGGCCCGCGAGGGTGGGCAGATGACGCCCAAAGACCTCGGCAAGTTCGAGCCGCAGCGGCGCTATGCGACCCTGGCCGCCGTGGTGCTGGAGAGCACTGCAACCGTGATTGATGAGCTGGTGGATCTGCACGACCGCATCCTAGTCAAGCTGTTCAGCGGCGCGAAGCACAAGCATCAGCAGCAGTTCCAGAAGCAGGGCAAGGCGATCAACGACAAGGTGCGCCTGTACTCCAAGATCGGCCAGGCGCTGCTGGAGGCCAAGGAAGCCGGCAGCGACCCCTATGCCGCCATCGAGGCGGTGATCCCCTGGGACGAGTTCACCGAGAGCGTCAGCGAAGCCGAGCTGCTGGCCCGGCCGGAGGGCTTCGACCACCTGCACCTGGTCGGCGAGAACTTCGCCACCCTGCGCCGCTACACGCCGGCTCTGCTGGAGGTATTGGAGCTGCGCGCCGCCCCGGCCGCGCAGGGCGTGCTGGCAGCCGTGCAGACGCTGCGCGAGATGAACGCCGACAACCTGCGCAAGGTGCCGGCCGATGCTCCCACCGCCTTCATCAAGCCGCGCTGGAAGCCACTGGTGATCACCCCGGAAGGCCTCGACCGGCGCTTCTACGAAATCTGCGCCCTGTCCGAGCTGAAGAACGCCCTGCGCTCCGGCGACATCTGGGTCAAGGGCTCGCGGCAGTTCCGCGACTTCGACGACTACCTGTTGCCGGCCGAGAAGTTCGCCGCGCTCAAGCGGGAACAGGCCCTGCCGCTGGCGATCAACCCGAACAGCGACCAGTATCTGGAAGAGCGCTTGCAGCTGCTGGACGAGCAGTTGGCCACTGTCGCCCGCCTGGCCAAGGACAACGAGCTGCCCGATGCCATCCTCACCGAGTCCGGGTTGAAGATCACCCCGCTGGATGCGGCGGTGCCGGATCGGGCGCAGGCGCTGATCGACCAGACCAGTCAGTTACTGCCGCGCATCAAGATCACCGAACTGCTGATGGACGTGGACGACTGGACGGGCTTCAGCCGCCACTTCACCCACCTGAAGGACGGGGCCGAGGCCAAAGACCGGACGTTGCTGCTGTCCGCGATCCTCGGTGATGCGATCAACCTCGGGCTGACCAAGATGGCCGAGTCGAGCCCCGGTCTGACCTACGCCAAGCTGTCCTGGCTGCAAGCCTGGCACATCCGCGACGAGACCTATTCGGCGGCCCTGGCCGAGCTGGTCAACCACCAGTACCAGCATGCCTTCGCCGCCCACTGGGGCGACGGCACCACCTCATCCTCCGATGGCCAGCGTTTCCGGGCTGGCGGCCGGGGCGAGAGCACCGGACACGTCAACCCGAAGTACGGCAGTGAGCCGGGACGGCTGTTCTACACCCATATCTCCGACCAGTACGCGCCGTTCAGCACCCGCGTGGTGAATGTCGGCGTGCGCGATTCCACCTATGTGCTCGACGGCCTGCTGTACCACGAGTCCGACCTGCGGATCGAGGAGCACTACACCGACACGGCCGGCTTCACCGATCACGTCTTCGCCCTGATGCACCTGCTGGGCTTCCGTTTCGCGCCGCGCATCCGCGACCTCGGCGAAACCAAGCTGTACGTGCCGCAGGGCGTGCAGACCTACCCGACGCTGCGGCCGCTGATCGGCGGCACCCTGAACATCAAGCACGTCCGCGCCCATTGGGACGACATCCTGCGCCTGGCCAGCTCGATCAAACAGGGCACCGTCACTGCCTCGCTGATGCTGCGCAAGCTCGGCAGCTATCCGCGCCAGAACGGCCTGGCCGTGGCCCTGCGCGAGCTGGGCCGGATCGAACGCACGCTGTTCATCCTAGACTGGCTGCAAAGTGTTGAGCTGCGCCGCCGCGTGCATGCCGGCCTGAACAAAGGTGAGGCGCGCAACTCGCTGGCCAGGGCGGTGTTCTTCAACCGCCTTGGGGAAATCAGGGATCGGAGCTTCGAGCAGCAGCGCTACCGGGCCAGCGGCCTCAACCTGGTGACGGCGGCTATCGTGCTGTGGAACACGGTGTACCTGGAGCGCGCCACCCAGGGGTTGGTCGAGGCCGGCAAGCCGGTGGACGGCGAGCTGCTGCAATTCCTGTCGCCGCTGGGCTGGGAGCACATCAACCTCACCGGCGATTACGTCTGGCGGCAGAGCCGCAGACTGGAAGACGGGAAGTTTCGGCCCCTACGGATGCCCGGAAAACCTTAGCGTACGATTTTTTCCGAATTCTGCGAGCCCCCCTCCTATGCCGGCAATGGCCAGCTGGTAATCGCCGAGGAGCGCCGGCAGAGCCTGGTTATCGTGGATGTCCCCATCGCCGAAGACGGTAAACTTTCTCCTGATCGACCATTGAGCCGAGACCAGTATCCAGCTCTCACCCTGGCGTTTGGCAAGGAAGACAACAAAGGCCTTGAAGGGCTCGCCTACGACCTGAAAGGCGACCGCCTGTTTGTGACCAAGGAGCGAGATCCTCGCCAATTGCTGGAAGTGAGCGGCCTTCGTGCCAGCCTGGCCGGAGGCTTTTCCTTGCACGTGCGTGACCTGTCCAGCCTGGTAAAAGACAAGGTGTTTGCGACTGACCTGTCTTCAGTCGTCTTCGATCAACAGAGCGGCCATCTGATATTGCTCAGCGACGAGTCGAAACTGCTGATTGAAATGACCGACGAGGGCAAGGTGGTGAGTTTCCGCTCCCTGGCGAGAGGTTTTGCTGGTTTGCTGAAAGGCATACCCCAGGCCGAAGGCGTAACCATCGACAATGAAGGGTATTTGTACGTGGTCAGCGAGCCGAACCTGTTCTATCGCTTCACCCGTGAACCAGATTGACCAGTCAACAAGCTACAGTCGGGCGTGATCGTGGCGCTTGAAGTGGTGGTCTACGATTTTTGCCGAATTCAGTGGGCTCCCCATCAGGCCTAGTTGGGCCCTGGTTTCAGAGGGAGTGCGGTGACCTTACCGTTGGCAACCGCCTTCAGCTGAATCATCTCGAATATTAGTCGCTGGTTAACCGAAGCCAGCCGAGCTACCTCCGCTAAAAGCTGATCATTCTCTGCACGGAGCACCCTGTTCTTTTCTTTCTCGCTCATCAACGCTTGATGCTTAGAGTCTCGCTGGGCTCGCACCGACTTGCCAACGATGTTGCGAATCCTTTCCGCTATGCTTGGGTAAGTGTTATGGATGAGTCCCGGAGTCACACCTGCGGCACGGGCAACGGATGTGATGGAAAGCTTTTCGTCACCAGCAATTAGATCGTCGACGACCTTGTTGAGCGCGGCGAGTGTCTTCGACCTGGAGCGAATAGGAGAGTCAGGGCCCACCGCCTGTCTAGTCATTTGCCGCCTCCTCCATTTCCTCAACTGGAGAAAGGCCAAGGCTGGTAATTACATCTAGTGCAACCTGCAAGTCGCGTTCTGCGCGCTGCCTAACAGCGGGGCCTGCATCCTCAATTTTTATCAGCTCTCGCTGTTGAATGTAGATGTCCTGCCAAGTGCTGGCGAAGACTTCATCGATCACCGAATTTTTGCACCCTGGACACCGTGTGGCTTCGTATAGACCAGCACCTCCGCAGCCCCGCTCTGTGGCGATGCACCAACCGTGTCCAGTCGCACGAATGTTGGCATGTGGGGCGGTCTGGGCAAGCAAAGCAGCTCTATCCTTGATTGGAATCGCCCGCAACTCCACAATCTTTTCGCCAGCGCCCCCTGCCAGTGGCTGATCATCGAGCCATGATTCGATCAGGTCAATTTTAAACTCTGTCATCTGCTGGAAGATCTCATCAAAGAGAGTCAGGTCTTGCTGCGGATTGGATGCATAGAGTTGGGTCATACTCATGCTGCTGTGTTTGAACTGCCATTTGAGGTAGATCAATGAAGTGCGGCCCATACGGGATTCTACAAAGCATCTTGCATATGTTCGCCTGCATTGATGCGTCCTCAACGGCCAATCGCTTCCAGCGGCTTTAGCTATACGGTCAAACGCAGCATTGGATGCTTGCCCGCTGAGAGCCTCAACGTGATGGCTTTCCTGAACTTTCCCTCCTTGTGTGTTTCGTCCCAAAAATAGTTTATTCGCGTCTTTTCGGGCTTTTTTCGAGCCTAAGGAGATGTTCAGTTGAATACGAAAAATCCCGATTGCTTGCAAGCTGTCTAATCTCTTCATCCAGCTCTTTTCTGATGGGTACTGAATATTTTGCCAAAAGACTTAAAGCTTCAATCGTCAGTTCTGGTACAAGATATTCGACTTGGCCTTTACCTGTCTTGTGCTCGATTGTGGTCACCCAGCAAAAGGTAACCCCGTTTTTTAACTCTTTGCGCCAAGCGCCAACCTCAATTCCAATTGCCTCGTCATTGCGCATGCCGCTAGTGATTGAAACTATATACAGAACAGCATCTCTGCAACGAATTGCCATCCGTTCATCACTAGGATGATATCCAATACCATTGGCTGCCAATTCGGCCTTCATCTCCCGGACAATGCTTTCGCAATAGTTGAAAATCCTAGATTGTTCATCATGAGGAATAATATCTGTTCGCCCGACGTTTTTAGTGGCAGCACCCAACCCTTTTACATTCGCGACCCCACAAATCCGCCACAATGTCGAATTACCCCAAGGATAACTCTGAATGGGAAACATCGTGTCGGCAGAAAACACCCAAAGAAAATCAATAACCCGTAATCGCCCATACAGCGGGAGAGGCTTTAACTTCAATTCATATTTGCAATGATGAACGTAATTGCTGACATGGATCGGACGGACATCTGCAAAGCTTGAAACTCCTAGATCGTTTAACCAGCGAACAAAAGGCATCGCGCTGACGACGGCGAAAGTAGTAATGCCCCGTGCGATAGGAGGTTTGGATCTAGGCATTCCTCTTTTAAACCAAGCATAAGCAACAGCTTTGCAGTCATCAATAAGCGCCCGAGGCATGCCCATATCCCAGTTGATGAATTTATAAGAATGAGCAACATTGGCCTGATCAAAAAACGGGCGAAGATCCCACTGTGCATCGCCAAACCTGCTAAGAACGAAGGTTTCTCCATCTTCATTAACGATAGCGCTGATCACGATTGTATCCCGCTCTGCGGGACTTAGGCCATTCGCTGAAACTGGCTGTGCGATGAGGACATCATATGCCTTTAACACCGCACTCGTGGTTCTTATGCTCAAATTTCACCGTCCAATTTTTTCTTCATGAACTCGATTTTTTTAGCCCAGAACAAGTGCGGAGATGACTCAGCCTGAGCCCTTGCTTGCGAAACCAATGCAAGATCAAACTTCTGGGTGAAATCATCTATCAATCGAATATAGTCAAACTGACGCTTGCGCCATGCGCCCCACTCGTCCGTGAGAAAGTATTCGACTTCTGCATACAAGAATTGTTGGTAGCTGAACAGCCGGTATAAGTCCTCCAAGGTGCCTACAATTGCATAGCTAGGGCAACCGAGGCAGTGGATGAATTCAGAACAATGATTGACGCCATCCTTTGGTGCCAGACTACCGTAAAGGCTATCTTTGCAGCCGCCTAGCGGGG
>NZ_JABULD010000413.1:0-1888 GCF_014060985.1 Pseudomonas sp. MD195_PC81_125 | reverse complement strand
GCTCCCACAAGTTCCGGGTGTTCACATCATTTGGGCTTGGCGCAAATCCTGTGGGAGCTGGCTTGCCAGCGATGGTGCCGAAACAGTCACCGATGCATCCACTGCATAAAACCCATTCCCCAAATGCACTTGCCGAACACCCCCGCCGAAAGCGACAACCCTCGCCTGTCTTTCTGACCGGTGAATCCCATGTCCAACCCGCAAAAACCCGTGCGCAACGTGCTGTACATCATGTGCGATCAACTGCGCCGCGATTACCTGTCCTGCTACGGCCATCCGCATCTGCATACACCGAACATCGATCGTCTGGCCGCCGCCGGCGTGCGCTTCAGCCGTGCTTACACCCAGGGCACGATCTGCGGGCCGTCGCGGATGTCGGCCTACACCGGACGCTACGTCAGCAGCCATCAGGTCGCATGGAACGCTGTGCCGTTGCCGCTGGAAGAACTGACCATCGGTGATTATCTGCGCCCGCACGGCATTCGCACTGCGCTGGTCGGCAAGACCCACGCCACGGCCAACGTCGACGCCTTGCAGCGTCTGGCGATCAACCCGGACAGCGCGCAGGCCGAAGTGCTCAACGAGGTCGGTTTCGAGCCGTACTTTCGCCACGACGGGATCTTCCCCGATGACCCGCTGTTCGACGACAAACGCGAATCTGCGCCCTACACCCATTACCTGCGCGAGCACGGTTTCGACGGGCGCAACCCTTGGCACGAATGGGCCAACGCTGCCGAAGGCGAGAACGGCGAAATCCTCAGCGGCTGGCACATGCGTCATGCGCATTTGCCAGCGCGAATTCCCGAGCAGTTCTCAGAGACTGTCTACACTACAAATCGAGCCATCGACTTCATCACCGAGCAAGGTGAGAAATCCTGGTGTTTACACCTCTCCTACATCAAACCGCACTGGCCCTATATCGTACCGGCGCCATACCACGCCCTGTACAGTACGAAATCGATTCTCGAAGCGGTCCGCGCGACGCCCTCCGAAGCCAGCAAACACCCCGTATACACGGCGTTTCGCCAGCATGAGGAAAGCCTCAACTTCTCCCGGGATTCAGTACGATTGAATGTAATCCCCACCTACATGGGCCTGATCAAGCAAGTGGATGACCAGCTCGGTCGGCTGTTCGATTTTCTGCAGAGCAACGGTCGTTGGGATGACACGCTGATCGTGTTCACCAGCGATCACGGCGACTTTTTGGGCGACCACTGGCTGGGCGAGAAGGAGTTTTTGCTCGAACAAGCGGTGGGCGTGCCGTTGATCGTGCGCGACCCGCGTGCGGCGGCGGATATCACTCGGGGCACGGTGGATGACCGGCTGGCGGAGACAATCGATGCATTGCCGACGTTTCTCCAGGCTTTGGGTTTGCCGGGCGCCGGGCATCGGCTGGAGGGCCGCTCGCTGATCCCGCTGTTGCACGGCGAAAATCCCGAGTGGCGCCGCTACGCCATCAGCGAATACGACTACGCCTTTCAGGCTCCGGCACGCGAGCGACTTGGCCAGCCGATCGACCGTTGCCGCATGACCATGGTGCGCAGCGAGCGCTGGAAATACCTGGCGTACGACGGCTTCCGGCCGCAGTTGTTTGACCTGCTGAATGATCCGCAGGAGTTGCACGATTTGGGTGACGATCCGGCGTACGCGGCGGTGCGCGAGGAGCACGCGGGGCACCTGTTTGAATGGGTGCGCGGGTTGAAGCGGCGGACCACGATCAGTCATCAGGAGATTGATCTGCGTGGGCAGCGGTTTCGCTATGGCGAGCCGGAGAGCGAGAAGGTGGTGCAAATCGGTGTGTGGTAGTTAAAAGCATCGCTGGCAAGCCAGCTCCCACAGGTTTTTGCGTTGTTCACATCCTTTGTGTCCGACACCAATCTCTGTGGGA
>NZ_JABULD010000321.1:0-2099 GCF_014060985.1 Pseudomonas sp. MD195_PC81_125 | reverse complement strand
GCCGGGTCAGACAACACGGATGTTGAATGTTAAGACGCCTTCGCGAGCAGGCTCGCTCCCACAGGGAGAGCGAGCAGTCAGCGCCTGTTAGTAGCGGTAAGCGTGCGGCTTGAACGGGCCTTCGACGGTGACGCCGATGTAGTCAGCCTGTTGCTTGGTCAGTTGAGTGACCACGCCGCCGAAGCCGCGCACCATTTCCAGGGCCACTTCTTCGTCGAGTTTCTTCGGCAGAACTTCAACGGTCAGACGCTCGGCTTTCTGGGCTGGCGACAGGTCGGCGTACTTCTGGCCGAACAGGAAGATCTGCGCCAGTACCTGGTTGGCGAACGAACCGTCCATGATGCGGCTCGGGTGACCGGTGGCGTTGCCCAGGTTCACCAGACGGCCTTCGGCCAGCAGGATCAGGTAGTCGTCGTTCTGCGCGTCGAAAGCGCCCGGGCCGGTACGGTGGATCTTGTGGACCTGTGGCTTCACTTCTTCCCATGCCCAGTTCTTGCGCATGAAAGCGGTGTCGATTTCGTTGTCGAAGTGGCCGATGTTGCAGACAACAGCACGCTTCTTCAGGGCTTTGAGCATGTTCGCGTCGCAAACGTTGACGTTACCGGTGGTGGTCACGATCAGGTCGATCTTGCCCAGCAGCGCTTTGTCGATGCTCGCTTCGGTGCCATTGTTGATGCCGTCGATGAACGGCGAAACCAGTTCGAAACCGTCCATGCAGGCCTGCATGGCGCAGATCGGGTCAACTTCGGAAACCTTGACGATCATGCCTTCCTGACGCAGGGACTGCGCGGAACCCTTGCCCACGTCACCGTAACCGATGACCAGCGCTTGCTTGCCGGACAGCAGGTGGTCGGTACCGCGCTTGATCGCATCGTTCAGGCTGTGACGGCAGCCGTACTTGTTGTCGTTCTTGGACTTGGTCACCGAGTCGTTGACGTTGATCGCAGGGATCTTCAGCTCGCCCTTGGCCAGCATGTCCAGCAGACGGTGGACGCCGGTGGTGGTTTCTTCGGTCACGCCGTGAACGCGGTCCAGCACCTGTGGGTATTTCTTGTGCAGCAGCTCGGTCAGGTCGCCGCCGTCGTCGAGGATCATGTTGGCGTCCCATGGCTGGCCATCCTTCAGGATGGTCTGCTCCAGGCACCACTCGTACTCTTCTTCAGTCTCGCCTTTCCAGGCGAAAACCGGGATGCCGGCAGCGGCGATGGACGCGGCAGCCTGATCCTGAGTCGAGAAGATGTTGCAGGACGACCAGCGTACTTCGGCACCCAGGGCAACCAGGGTTTCGATCAGCACGGCAGTCTGAATGGTCATGTGGATGCAGCCGAGGATTTTCGCGCCCTTGAGCGGCTGCTCGGAGGCGTATTTGCGGCGCAGACCCATCAGGGCCGGCATTTCCGACTCGGCGATGATGGTTTCGCGACGGCCCCAGGCAGCCAGGGACATGTCGGCAACTTTGTAATCGTTAAAATCGGCAGGCGTGATAACAGCGCTCATGAAGAGCCTCCATTCGTAATGTATGCGAATGGGCGCCGTTGTGCGTTTAGTGTCCGGCCGTGGCCAGTCAACGCCCCATCCGAGCCTGACAGGTTGATCCTGCTGCAGCGCCCCTCGGACAGGTGGCGGGAAAACGGTAGCAAGTGAAGGTTACCGTTTTGAAACGGGGGCGATTATAGCCGTCTAGACTGATCTTCCAAAGGGTTTCTGTCGGCCAGATGAAGATCGTTAATAGCGACCATAGTAGAAGGCTCATGGAGCATGACCGCCCGGTCTGCCAAGATGGCGCCATCTTTCGGCAAACGCTCAGGAGTGAACATGAATTTCCACACCCGCAAATGGGTAAAACCCGAAGACCTGAACCCCAACGGCACCCTGTTCGGCGGCAGCCTGCTGCGCTGGATCGACGAAGAAGCGGCGATTTACGCGATCGTCCAGTTGGGCAATCAGCGCGTGGTGACCAAGTACATTTCCGAAATCAACTTCGTCAGCGCTTCGCGCCAGGGCGACATCATCGAACTGGGCATCACCGCCACCGAGTTCGGCCGCACCTCGATCACCCTCACCTGCGAAGTACGCAACAAGATCACCCGCAAGAGCAT
>NZ_JABULD010000307.1:0-1407 GCF_014060985.1 Pseudomonas sp. MD195_PC81_125 | reverse complement strand
ACAGGGTTTTTTTTTAATCCTGTGGGAGCGAGCCTGCTCGCGAAAGCATTTCATCATCCGGCAAAGATCCTGAGCTGGCGCAAAAGCTGCATCCAACGGCCATTCGCCGGTTTTCCGTCACCGGCTTCTGGAGGATGAGGATGCGTAGCCTGGTTTTGCTGCTGGCCGTTTTGGCGCTTGGCGGCTGTATGACTGTCAGCGATATGGCCGAAGGCACTCGCTATCAGATGAGCGACGCGGGGCTGCTGGATCACAGCGACAGCCGTCGGGTGAACAACTTCCGCATTCAGCCGGACTCGTTCATCTACATCGCCCAGGGTTCATTCGCGCCGCCGGGTGGTTCCTATCCGCGCCCGAACGTCGTGGCTGAAGAAGCCTTCAAGGGTTTTGTCGAATACTTCCCGATGGTCCGCCGTGCGCGAGCCCCGGAAGGCCTCGATCAGGCATTGGGCGAGGCTCGCGATGCCGGTGCTCACTACCTGCTGTATACCCGCTTCGCCAAGGCTGACGACCGCATCGGCAACTCCGACGAGTGGCTCGATCAGGAAGCCGTGGATCGCCTCGGCATCGACGGCGGGGTGATTCAGATCATGTTGATCGAGACCAGCACCCAGTATTTGATTGATACTGCACGGATCAAGAGTCGTGGCGGTTTACTGACGTTCCACGATAACAAGCCGGAAGACCTGATCGGCCCGCCACTGGCGCAATACGCGCGCAGCCTGCTGGGAGTCGGCGACCAATAAACCCAAGGAGTACGCCATGAGTGGCCCGCAAAAAGCCAATGACCTGTTGGGACAGATCCCCAAAACCAAAGGCCTGCCGCCGGTGCATTTGTGGAATCCGGACTTCTGCGGCGACATCGATATGCGCATCGCCCGTGACGGCACCTGGTATTACCTGGGCACGCCGATCGGGCGCAAGCCGATGGTCAAGCTGTTCTCCACCATCATCCGCCGCGACGGCGATGATTACTTCCTGATTACCCCGGTGGAAAAGGTCGGGATCAAAGTCGACGACGCGCCGTTTGTGGCGATTGCCGTGGAGGTTGAAGGCGAGGGTGAAGCGCAGTTGCTGCGCTTCACCACCAACGTCGAGGAGACCGCCGAGGCCGGGCCGGAACATCCGATCCGCGTCGAGATCGACCCGGTGACGCAAGAGCCCGCGCCTTACGTGCACGTGCGCAGCAACCTCGAAGCGCTGATTCACCGCAATGTGTTTTACCA
This sequence comes from Pseudomonas sp. MD195_PC81_125, assembly GCF_014060985.1. Lineage (NCBI taxonomy): Bacteria > Pseudomonadati > Pseudomonadota > Gammaproteobacteria > Pseudomonadales > Pseudomonadaceae > Pseudomonas > Pseudomonas sp. MD195_PC81_125. The sequence continues at coordinate 181 of NZ_JABULD010000307.1, read as the reverse complement.
ACTGGTGGAACTGGCGGTCAGTCGCGAAATCGACGGGCGGCGCTGGTTGGGCGTATGGAGTGGCGGCGAGTTCTTCCGCATCGGCCTCGAGCCTTAAACAAAAAGCCCTGTGGGAGCGAGCCTGCTCGCGAAGACGATATGTCAGTCGATATTAGGGCGACTGATACATCGCTTTCGCGAG
>NZ_JABULD010000032.1:0-11203 GCF_014060985.1 Pseudomonas sp. MD195_PC81_125 | reverse complement strand
CAAGAGATCGCAGCCTGCGGCAGCGCCTGCACAAATCCGCATCAGCCCGTGAATTTGCTCTATCGCCAAGCACTTCTATATTGATGAAGTGCTTTTGCGTTCCTGACGCTCAGCATCCACAAAACCGAGGAGGACATGGATGAAGTCGTCAGCCGCCGATGAACCACGAGCACCGGGCCACGCACCGATCAAGACCCGGCGTTTCAGCATCTCCCTGGTGTGGATCGTCCCGGTCGTCGCGGTGCTGGTCGGCATATCGCTGGTGGTGCACAACCTGATGCAGGAAGGCCCGACCATCGTCGTCAACTTCAAGACCGGCAGCGGCCTGGTTGCCAACAAGACCGAGGTCAAATACCGCAGTGTGGTGATCGGTCAGGTGACGGATGTCGAGTTGAGCGGCGATCAGAAGAGCGTGGACGCCACGATCAAACTGGCCAAACAGGCCGAAACCTTCACCCGCGAAGACTCGCAGTTCTGGGTCGTGCGCCCACGCATCGGTGCGGGCGGCGTTTCGGGCATCGATACCTTGCTTTCCGGCGACTATATCGGCGCCGACATCGGTCAGGCCAACAACCGCGCCAAGCATTTCAAGGGGCTGGAGAATCCGCCGCCGATCACTTACGGCGAACCGGGCAAGCGCTTCATGCTGCATGCCTCGGATCTCGGCTCGCTGGATATCGGTTCCCCGGTTTACTACCGCAAGATTCCGGTGGGCCAGGTCGTGACCTACACCCTCAATCCCGAGGGCAAAGGTGTGGACATCGAGGTGTTCATTCACGCACCGAATGACGCGTTCGTTACCGAAAATACCCGCTTCTGGAACGCCAGCGGCATCGACATCAATGTCGGCGCCAACGGTTTTGCGGTGAAGACCGAATCGCTGTCCACCATGCTGGTCGGCGGCATTGCCTTCCGCGCGCCGGATTACAGCCCCAACGACGTTGCCGCCGCCGACGACAAGGACTTCGAACTGTTCGCCGATCAGCAGACCGCCCTCGCCCCGCCCAACGGCAAGGCGCAATACATGGTGTTGCGTTTCGAGCAGTCGTTACGCGGGCTCAAGGTCGATGCGCCCGTCGAGTTTCTCGGCATGGAGATTGGCCGGGTCGTTGGAATCAACCTCGACTTCGACGCGAAAAAACGCACCTTCCCGCTTAACGTCGGGATCGTCATTTACCCGCAGCGCCTCGGCCAGGCTTACAAAAAGATGCTGACCGAATTCAAGCACGATCCCAACGACGAAGCGGCCGGTATTCGTCTGCTCGGCACCTTCGTCGACAACGGTCTGCGCGCTCAGGCCCGCAGCGGCAACCTGCTGACCGGGCAGCTGTACATTGCGCTGGATTTCTTCCCGAAAGCCGAGAAAGTTGCATTCGACGCAACGGCCCGACCGGTCGCCTTGCCCACCGTGCCCGGCAGCCTCGAACAGTTGCAGGAAAAACTCGAAGCGGTGGTCGACAAGCTCAACAAACTGCCGGTCGAGCGGATTGCCGGCAACCTCGACAGCAACCTCGTCGAGCTGCGCAAAGGCCTGCAACAGTTCAATGCGAAAACCCTGCCGGGCGTGCAGACCACACTGGCCGACGTCAGCAAGACCTTGCAGTCCGCCAGTTCGACCCTGGCCGAAGATTCACCGCAGCGCGAGAAACTCACCGAGACCCTCGACGAACTCGGGCGCATGTCGCGTTCGCTGCGCGAGCTGTCGGACTATCTCGGTCGCCATCCGGAATCGCTGATTCGCGGTCGTCCCGACAACGCAGCGCCGCTGGATCTGAAAGGACCGCCACGCAATTGAGCCCAGGAGCTATCCCATGGCTGTACCGCTGAAGATCACCATGCTCGCTGCGTTCATGCTCCTTGGCGCCTGCCGCAGCGACCCGATCAACTTTCACACCTTGACGCCGGTGGAGCTGTCGGCGTCCCGGGCCGGCGCGCAGATTCCCATTGAGGGGATCAGCGTGCCGCCGCAAGTCGACCGCCCGCAAATCGTCATCCGTCAGGGCAACAATGGCCTGGCGATTCTGGAAACCCAATGGTGGGGAGCGAGTCTGGCGGATGAATTGCGCAGTGCCTTGAGCGATCAACTGAGCAATACCGGCAGTCGTGGCAATGTTTCGGTGCGTATCGATGTGCAGCGTTTCGACTCGATCCCCGGACACTATGGCTGATCGACGTCAAATGGCGCCTGCGCCCGAGCGGTGCGGCGGACAACGCTCTGCTGACCTGCCATTCAACCTTGCAAACACCCTCCGGCCCGAGCATCGACGAACTGGTGGCCGCGCAACAGAACAACGTCAAACGCCTGGCAGCCTGATCAATCAGGCGGCGGGCAACGCTCGCTGCCCGTCAGCCTCCTGAGCCGCCGACAGCGTGACCGTGAAACGGCAGCCATTGGGCTCGCGAGTGACCAACTGAACCTGCCAGTGTTGATGGCTGCAGATCCGCTGCACCAGCGACAACCCCAGCCCAAGGCCTTCACCGCGCTGTTCGTCACCGCGCACGAACGGCTGGAACATCGCGTGACGTTTTTCTTCCGGAATACCGATGCCGCTGTCCTCGACCACAAAGCTGTCGTTGAGCAGGGTCAACCGGACAAATCCCTGATCGGTGTAATGCCAGGCATTGCGCAGCAGATTGCCCATGACCGACTGCAGGAACGTCAGGTCGTAACGTGCACTGCCCGCCAGTTGCGGCTCGTAGATAAACTCCAGACCCTTTTCGCCAATCAATCGCCCCCAGATTTCCACCTGGGCGTCGGCGATAGATTTGAGTGTGCAAGTGGATTCGGTGCCGAGCTCCTCCGGCTTGCGCGCCAGCATCAAGAAGGTCTCAACCAGTTGGCGCATTTCTGCGCTGGCCCGGGCGATGCGTTTGACCTGTTGGGTGGAGCGCGAATCCAGCGAAGGGTTGGCCAGCAACAGCTCGCAGGAACTGGCCAGAATCATCAGCGGTGTGCGCAATTCATGGCTCACGTCACTGGTGAAAAGCTTTTCCCGGTTCAGGGTTTCGCGTAACCGGCCGAGTGTCTGGTCGAAAGACAGCGCCAGCGCCCCAACCTCGTCATCGGCGTAATCCGGATGCAGCGCCGGTGCCAGTGCGATCAACTGGTCACGATGACGCACCTGCCCCGCCAGGCGGATCACCGGCGCCATGACTTGCCGCGCCAGCAGCCTGCCGAGCGCGACCGCCAGCATGACGCTGAGGATGAACCCGACTATCACCACCACGAACAGCAGGTGCTCGCGTTGTTCGAAGCTTTCCTGATTGCGCAACAGCACATATTTGCGGCCGCCGACCGCCTCGACCATCGCATAGAAGTCGTCGCCGTTGAACGTGATCTCTTGAAACCCCACGGGCAGTTCCGCCAGTTGCGGTGTCAGCGCCATGGGCCCGGGGCCGTTCTGGAAAAAAAACAGTTCGCTCTTTTCCGGCTCGTGACGCCACTGGTTGATGTCGTCCATCGCCAACAACCGGCGCAAGCCACCGCTGAGGGCGGTCATGGTCAACTTGTGCTCCACGACATGCACGGTAGCCACAATGCCCATTGCGAAGACACCGGCCACCACCGCGCTCATCAAGGCGAACACAATCACAATCCGATTGGCGAGGCTTTGCTTGAGGTCCATCCGGTTGCTTGACTCCAGTGCTGATGTCGGGGACTGCAAGCCGCTGCGCCACGACGTTATCCAGAGTCGCAGCTTCGCCTCGACTGGCGCTGTTGTTAAGTGGCCCTAATAAACAAAACGAGTATTTGAGTTTATTTATCAAATAGACTTTTCCGTTAATGCCTGCGCCGCTCTCGCAAATTTTTCACATGTTCTTCACTGCACCGCCACGACTCTGAACGTAGTGTTCAGCAGCCATTCAAGCAGACCACCGTAAAGTAACTAACCTCCTGGAGCTTACGTTGCACTTTGCGTGTGAACTGAATGGAACTCGGGAATGACAAGGGGCAACGTCGTGGTTGAATTAGCACAAGTACAATCAGCACCCAAGAGGTCGTACCTCTCGCGTCCGCGTGCCTGGGCAGCCATCGCTGTCGGCGTGTTGGTGATCAGTCTGATTTGTGGCTTTGTCTGGCTGCAGCGTTCACCGGCCAACCTGCGCTATGTCAGCGCATCTGCCACCCAGGAGTGGGTCAAAGCCTGGCAGGCTGGCGAGGTCGTCGCGCTGGTCCGCCATGCCGAGCGTTGTGACCGTTCGAGCAATGTTTGCCTGGGGCCGGCCGACGGTATCACTCAGCTGGGCAGTGTCTCTGCAGCCTCCGTGGGCCGGGCCTTTACGCAACTGGGAATGCAGCAGACTCAGGTGTTCACCAGCCCGCTGACGCGCACTGCACAAACGGCTCACTACATGTTCGGTCGCGACGCAGTGGCTGCGGAATGGCTGGAAACCTGTGGCCCGACGATGCGCAATGAAGTGGTGGCGCACAAGACCGCAGGGCAGAACATGATCCTGGTGACCCACAGCGGCTGCATCGCCGATTTCGAACGGCAAACCGGTTACCCACGCGCGGTCGCCGCCGAATATGGCAGCACGGTTTTAGCTCGAATAGATGCGCAAGGCAAACTTGAAGTAATCGGCATCATGAACCCAGAAGGCTGGCAACGATTGGCCAAGTAATCGTCAGACTTGATCAAGTAAAAAATACTTGGGCAATGCTCTGGCACAGAGCTATTGGCGCTTATGAAATTGTAATAAGAAATTTTTTTCACTTTGAAAAACTGGAAATATTTCATTTTAAAGCTTGTCTTTCCGAGGAGAACTTAACGCTGGAAGCAGATCCGTTCTCTGAATACAGGACACGCCCTTCGGACGTGCTCGCCTCTGCATTCATTCAACCCAGTGCCGCGCCTGCAACGGAAATCGCCAGGCGCAACACTGAAACGCACACTTTGTACTGCACCAAGGTCCAGTCATGACGTCTGAGAACAAACCGTTGCACCATGCAGCGTTGAATTTGCCGCGCCTCCACCAGAGCACCCTGATCGAACGCTTTGCGATACCCGGGCTGGTACTGGCATTCGTGGTGTTTTATCTGCTGCCGCTGATGACCCACGGCCTGTGGATTCCCGATGAAACCCGCTATGGGCAGATCAGCCAGGAAATGCTGCAGAGCGGCAACTGGGTGGCGCCGCACTTCATGGGGATTCGCTATTTCGAAAAACCGATTGCCGGCTACTGGATGATTGCCATCGGCCAGGCCATTTTCGGTGAAAACCTGTTTGGCGTGCGCATCGCCTCGGCGCTCAGCACGGGCGTGAGCGTCTGGCTGGCCTATCTGCTGGCCCGTCGCCTGTGGAACAACCCGCGAATCAGTTCCGCTTGTGCCCTCCTTTATATGAGCTTCGGCCTGATCGCAGGGCAGGCTGGCTATGCCAACCTCGATCCGCAATTCACCTTGTGGGTCAACCTCAGCCTGGTGGCGATCTGGTTCGCCATCGACAGCAATACCCCGCGCGCGCGTCTGGGCGGCTGGGCATTGCTGGGATTCGCTTGTGGCATGGGCCTGATGACCAAAGGTTTCCTCGCCCTGATGCTGCCGGTGCTGATTGCCCTGCCCTACATGATCTGGCAGCGACGCTTTGGCGAGCTGGTGCGTTATGGTCTGGTCGCCGTGGCGGTGGCCTCGCTGGTCAGCGTGCCATGGGCACTGGCCGTGCATTACCGTGAACCGGATTTCTGGCGATTCTTCTTCTGGCACGAACACATCCGTCGTTTTGCCGCCGGCGAAGATGCACAGCACGCACGGCCATGGTGGTTCTACCTGCCGTTGCTGTTTGCTTCTACCTTGCCGTGGGCCCTGCTGTTGCCTTCGACGCTGCTGCGCACCTGGCGCGAAAAACGCGATCCGAAAATCGCCTTCCTCGCCTTGTGGTTCCTGCTGCCGCTGGCATTTTTCAGCGCGAGCAGCGGCAAACTGCCGACCTACATCATGCCGTGCCTGCTGCCGTTGGCCCTGTTGATGGGCTATACGGTAATGAATTGGATAGCCGACCAGAACGGGCGCGTCTTGCGCATCAACGGTGTGGCCAACGTGGTGCTGGCCATTGCGGCGCTGGTAGCACTGATCTACCTGCAAGCGACCCGTGAAATTTACGAACACACCGAAATGTTCAGTCTGTCGCTGGGTTATATCGTGTTGCTCGGCTGGCTCATTGCCGGCGCGCTGCAAACCGTGCGCCCACTGACGCTGTGGGCGATGCCGGCGCTGGGCATCGGCTTGCTCGTCGCACTGCTGCCTGCCGCCATGCCGGCGACCATCGTCAACAGCAAGATGCCGGATCAGTTCATTGCCGAACACCAGCAGGAACTCAGCCAGACCCGCTCGTTGCTGAGTAACGACCTGGGGGCGGCTTCTGCGTTGTCATGGCGCTTGCGTCGCCCGCAAGTCGACCTGTTCAACACCGTTGGCGAGCTCAAGTACGGCCTCGATGACCCGGCCATGGCGTCACGCAAGGTCAGCCTCGCCGGTGTAGGCGAGTGGATGACCGAAGCGCGCAAAAAAGGCTCGGTGGGTGTGGTGATGCGCGTCAACAGCACCTCCGACGAACAACAACTTGAGCTGCTGCCGATCGATGGTCAGCACTTCCGGCGCGGCAACCTGGAAATCTTCATTTTTGCCCAGAGCAAACCATGACCGCAGACAAAAAAGATCGGGGCGCGTTGCTGCTTCTGCTTGCCGCGACTGCCCTGCTGTTACTGCTCGGTCTGGGGAGTCGTGAGCTGTGGGGGGCGGAAACCCGCTGGGCTAACATCGCGTTGCAGATGTTGCAGAGCGGCGACTATTTCGACCCCTATCTCAAGGGCAGCCCCTATTACGACAAGCCGCTGCTGTCGTACTGGCTGATCACCGCCACCGCCTGGTTCACGGGTGGACTGGGGCATTGGTCGTTGCGCCTGTCATCGGTGATTTCCGCGTGGTTCAGCGTGTGGCTGGTGTACCTGATCGGCGAGCAACTGTTTCGCAAAGGCACCGGGTTGATCGCCGGCTGGATGCTGGCGACCACGTTCTACTTTGTGTTCTGGGCGCGAGTCGCCACTGCCGACATCCTCACCGTCTGCGGTGTGCTTGCCGCGGTCTGGTGGTACTGGCGCGGCCCGGATGACACCCGGTTCTGGCGCTACGTGGTGTTCTTCGGTTTGCTGTCGCTGACCTCGCTGTTCAAAGGCCTGATCGGTTTCATCCTGCCGGGGCTGGTGCTGCTGCCGCACCTGCTCAGTGAGCACCGCTGGAAACGTCACCTGAACCTGCGACTGTTCGCGGCGATAGTGATCGCCGGGGCGTTTTACATGACGCCGTTCGTGCTCTCGCACTTCTACGGCGCGCCCAACTACGAACAAAGTGGCCTGGGGCTGGTACTGCGTGAAAACGTTGTGCGGTTTTTCCAGCCGTTTGATCAGTTCGGGCCGATTTACACCTACTTGATCTACCTGCCGGTCTACACCCTGCCCTGGGCGCCGTGCTGGTTGATCGCCTTGTGGGTGGCCGCGCGCAACTGGAAGCACATCGAACCGGATACCCGCTGGCTGATTCAAGGGCTCGCGTTGCTGATGCTGTTCTTCACCGCCAGTGGCAGTCGCCGCAGCTATTACGTCTTGCCGCTGGTGCCCTTCGCGCAACTGCTGGGTGCCTGGTGGGTGGCCCGGCGCATGGCCGCTCGCCACAGCGAAGGCCGCGGGCTGAAGTTCGGTTTCGCTGCTACCACCGTGTTGCTTGCCGCGATCCTGGGTGTGCTTTACCCGTGGACCAACAGCGGCGGCGGTGTCATCCGTTTCGGCGAACAGGTTCGCGAGCAGGCCAGCCAGCAGGCACCGTTGAATCAATGGCGCATGGTCATGGTCGAGGTCGACAACAAAGTGCCGATGTACCTGCAAACCGGTGGTGCACCGTTCTACTACGTGCCGGAAACGATCCAGGACTTTCCGCACAATGGTGACACAGCAACGCTGATCGCCTGGCTGGAACGCACCAGCGGAGAACGGTGGGACCCGCAACGCACGATTTTCGTGGCGCAATACCGTTCCGGCGACGCCGTGCCGCTCGATGCATTGAAGGCTGACCATCAGGTCATCACCACCACGCCCACCCGTGGCGAGCAGGTCTTTCACGGGCGGGAAGACCAGAGCGTGGCCTACATCCCCCACTCCTGAGCGATGACGTTAAGACAAAAGTAGAGAGTCGCGGTAAATTTGAATGGCAATGACAACTATTAACGGCTTCTTTGACGTTTTTTTTCTCATTTGCCACCCTACATTGCCGCGACTCGACACTTGCAAATCGTTCGCATTGTTTCCTGCGAGGGTTTGCTCATAACGTCTGAAAACAGGAGCTGCCCGAATGAATCCACGCTTTCCATCCTTCTTCAAGCGCGCATTGCTGACCACCGCGTTGCTCGGCACCGGGCATGCTGTTGCCGCCGACTCGGTAGGTCTGGTGGTTTACAACGCGCAGCATGAAACGCTGACCAAGGCCTGGGTGGCCGGTTTCACCGAGGAAACCGGGATCCCGGTGACCATTCGCAACGGCGATGACACCGAGATGGGCAACCAGCTCGTGCAGGAAGGCGCCGCCTCGCCGGCAGACGTATTCCTCACCGAGAACTCCCCGGCGATGGTGCTGGTGGACAACGCCAAACTGTTTACGCCGCTGGCGCCCGCGACCCTTGAGCAAGTCGACGCTGCCTACCGTCCGGCCCACGGCAATTGGGTCGGCATCGCTGCCCGTTCCACCGTGTTCGTCTACAACCCGAGCAAACTGACTGAAAAGGACTTGCCCAAATCCCTGCTCGACCTCGCCACTCCGGCCTGGAAAGGCCGGTGGGCCGCCTCCCCGGCTGGCGCCGACTTCCAGGCGATCGTCGCCGCTGTGCTGCAACAGAAAGGCGAAGCTGCCACGCTGGAATGGCTCAAGGGCATGAAGACCAACGCCACGATCTATCGCGGCAACAGCGCGGTGCTCAAAGCGGTGAACGCCGGGCAGATCGACAGCGGCGTGATCTACCACTATTACAGCTTCGTCGATCAATCCAAGACCGGCGAGAACAGCAAAAACACCCAGTTGTACTACTTCAAACATCAGGATCCGGGCGCGTTCGTCAGCACCTCCGGCGCTGGCGTGCTGGCATCGAGCAAGCATCAGGATGAAGCGCAGAAGTTCGTCCAATACATCACCAGCAAGGAAGGTCAAGAAGTGCTCGAAACCGGCACCTCCTTCGAATACGCCGTGGGCAAAGACGCGCCGTCCAATCCGAAGCTGACCCCGCTGAAAACCCTCGATGCGCCGAAAGTCGATGCGTCGACCCTCGACAGCAAAAAAGCCGTCGAGCTGATGACCCAGGCCGGGTTGCTCTAAGTGATGCCCAAAACCTTGCCTGCACCGGCCGTGGTGACGGCCCCGGCCAACCTCCTCCACCCGCCCCGCACGCTGGCCGGGCGCGGCAGTTCGTGGGTGGTGAGTTCGGCGGTGCTGGTGTCGTTGCTGTCACTGCTGCCGATTGCCTTCGTGATCGGCGTGGCGTGGTACACCGGTTGGGCGACCCTCGAAGCCCTGGTGTTTCGCCCGCGAGTCGGCGAGTTGCTGATCAACACCGTGCTGCTGGTGCTGATCACCTTGCCGCTGTGCATTGTCCTCGGGACAACCCTGGCCTGGCTGACCGAACGCAGCAATCTGCCCGGCCGGCGTCTGTGGTCCCTGCTGGCGGTTGCGCCACTGGCCGTGCCGGCGTTCGTCCACAGTTATGCATGGGTCAGTCTGATTCCGTCGATCCACGGTCTGCCGGCCGGCGTGCTGGTGTCGGTGATCGCCTATTTCCCGTTTCTGTATTTGCCGATTGCCGCGACCTTGCGCCGTCTCGATCCGGCGATTGAAGATGTCGCTCAGTCCCTCGGGCTGAAGCCGTGGGCGGTGTTTTTCCGGGTGGTGTTGCCGCAACTGCGGCTGGCCATCTGCGGGGGAGCCTTGTTGGTCGGCCTGCATTTGCTGGCCGAGTACGGCTTGTACGCGATGATCCGTTTCGACACGTTCACCACGGCGATCTTCGATCAGTTCAAATCGACCTTCAACGGCCCGGCCGCCAACATGCTCGCAGGCGTTCTGGCGCTGTGCTGCCTGGCGATGCTCACGGCGGAATCCGCTGCCCGTGGCCAGGCGCGTTATGCGCGGGTCGGTTCCGGCAGCGCCCGGGATCAGCGCAGCGTGCAACTGGGGCGCGGCGCGACAACCTTGGCGCTGCTGCTGCAAACGCTGACGTGCCTGTTGGCACTGGGTGTGCCGTTGCTCACGTTGGGCCGCTGGCTGGTGGCCGGTGGTGCGCAGGTCTGGCAAGGCGACGAGCTGTTGCCAGCCTTGCTGCAAACCCTGTCGTATGGCGTGGCCGGCGCATTGTTGACCAGTGTCGCGGCGATTCCCATTGCGTGGCTGTCGATCCGCTCTCCGGGCAAACTGCAGCGCTTGCTGGAAGGCTGCAACTACATCACCAGTTCACTGCCCGGCATTGTCGTTGCTTTGGCGCTGGTCACCGTGACCATTCATTTCGCCCGGCCGATCTACCAGACCACCATCACGGTGCTCTTGGCCTATCTGCTGATGTTCCTGCCGCGGGCGCTGGTCAGTCTGCGCGCCGGTTTCGCGCAAGCCCCGGTCGAGCTGGAAAACATCGCACAAAGCCTTGGCCGCTCGCCGTTGCGCGCATTGTGGCTGATCACTGTGCGCCTGGCGGCTCCCGGCGCGGCGGCAGGTGCGGCGCTGGTGTTTCTGGCAATCACCAATGAGCTGACCGCGACCCTGCTGCTTGCGCCCAACGGCACGCGCACCCTCGCTACCGGGTTCTGGGCGATGACCAGCGAAATCGATTACGCCGCCGCAGCGCCTTACGCGCTTTTGATGATCCTGCTTTCTCTGCCGCTGACGGCCATTCTCTATCACCAATCCAGGCGTACCGCTGGCCGATGAACGCTCTCGAACTGCACAACCTCAGTAAAACCTTCGGCGCGCAAAAGGCGCTCGACGACGTCAGCCTCAACGTGCCGACCGGCAGCCGCACGGTGATCGTCGGCCCCTCCGGTTCCGGCAAAACCACGCTGTTGCGGATGATCGCCGGGTTCGAATTCCCCGACAGCGGCAGCCTTACGCTCAACGGTCAGACGCTGGTGGACCGCAGCCACGCGGTGCCGGCCTATCAACGGCAGATCGGTTACGTGC
>NZ_JABULD010000231.1:0-31310 GCF_014060985.1 Pseudomonas sp. MD195_PC81_125 | reverse complement strand
AGCTTTTAACGGCCGATCAAGCGCCGGGTTCGGATGATCCTTGTGGATCGCCTCGATCCCTGCCAGCACTTCATCGGAAAGCTTCAGATCAAAACTGGCAATGTTGCTGTCCAGTTGCTCCAGCGTCGTCGCACCAATGATGTTGCTGGTGACGAACGGTTGCTGAGTGACGAACGCCAGCGCCATCTGCGCCGGATCCAGACCGTGTTCACGGGCCAGGGCCACGTAACGGCTGCAGGCCGCTTCCGATTGTGCGTTGAAATACCGGCTGAAGCGGCTGTAGAGGCTCAGGCGACCTTTCGGTGGGCGAGCGCCACCTTCGTACTTGCCGGACAGGAAACCGAACGCCAGCGGCGAATAGGCGAGCAGGCCGCACTGTTCGCGGATGGCGATTTCCGCCAGGCCGATTTCAAAGCTGCGGTTGAGCAGGTTATACGGGTTCTGGATCGACACCGCGCGCGGCCAGCCACGGGCTTCGGCCAGGGCAAGGAAGCGCATGGTGCCCCACGGCGTCTCGTTAGACAGGCCGATGTGGCGGATCTTGCCGGCCTTCACTTGCTCGTCGAGGGCTTCGAGGGTGTCCTCGAGCGGCGTCAGGTTGGCTTCGATCTTGTGTTTGTAGCCCAGTTGTCCGAAAAAGTTGGTGCTGCGCTCCGGCCAGTGCAGTTGATACAGATCGATGTAATCGGTCTGCAGGCGCTTGAGGCTGGCATCCACCGCTTCGGTGATGTGCTGGCGGTTGTGGCGCAGGTTTTTGTCGCGGATGTAGTCGATGGTATTGCCCGGGCCGGCGATCTTGCTGGCGAGGATCCAGTCGGCACGATCACCACGGCTTTTGAAATAATTGCCGATGTAGCGCTCGGTGGTGGCGTAGGTTTCGGCTTTCGGCGGCACCGGGTACATCTCGGCGGTGTCGATGAAATTGATCCCGGCTTCTTTGGCCCGCTCGATCTGGGCGAAGGCTTCAGCTTCAGTGTTTTGCTCGCCCCAGGTCATGGTGCCGAGGCAGATTGCACTCACGTTCAGGTCGGTACGGCCTAGCTGGCGATAGTCCATCGGGTGCTCCTTGGGCAAAACAATCATAAAAGCAGGTTGAAAATTTTTTCGCAATCTGCATAATTGCCGACCTCTTTCTGCAGTGGAAGTGATGCGCCGCCGCCGAAGAATCTTGCCGTTGAACGGACGCGCCGACCCGAGCCCCCGAAAGCGTCTGTATCCGGCTGCCTTTGACTTGTCAAAGTACGCACTATTCAGTAAGATCCGCCGTCTTATTTACAGGCGGCCCCTGAGGCTATAAAGAATGAAAACTTTTACTGCTAAACCGGAAACAGTAAAGCGCGACTGGTTTGTCGTCGACGCTGCTGGTCAGACCCTGGGTCGTCTGGCCACCGAAATCGCGAGCCGTCTGCGTGGCAAGCACAAGCCTGAGTACACTCCTCACGTTGACACCGGCGACTACATCGTCGTCATCAACGCCGAGCAGATCCGTGTAACCGGCGCTAAAACCACTGACAAAATGTACTACTCCCACTCCGGTTTCCCGGGCGGCATCAAGTCGATCAACTTTGAAAAGCTGATCGCCAAGGCCCCTGAGCGCGTGATCGAGACCGCGGTTAAAGGCATGCTGCCTAAGAACCCGCTGGGTCGTGACATGTACCGTAAGCTGAAAGTCTATGCGGGCGCTGCACACCCTCATACTGCTCAGCAGCCCCAAGAACTGAAGATTTAACGGAATAGTTCATTATGTCGGCGACTCAAAATTACGGCACTGGCCGTCGCAAGACCGCAACCGCACGCGTTTTCCTGCGTCCGGGTACTGGTAACATCTCCATCAACAACCGCTCCCTGGACTCGTTCTTCGGCCGCGAAACTGCCCGCATGGTAGTTCGTCAGCCGCTGGAACTGACCGAGACTGTCGAGAAATTCGACATCTACGTCACTGTCATCGGCGGTGGTGTAAGTGGTCAGGCTGGCGCAATCCGCCACGGCATCACTCGCGCTCTGATGGACTACGACGAAACCCTGCGTAGCGCTCTGCGCAAAGCTGGCTTCGTTACTCGCGACGCCCGTGAAGTTGAACGTAAGAAAGTTGGTCTGCGTAAAGCGCGTAAGCGTCCGCAGTACTCGAAGCGTTAATTCGTTTCCACGTTCAAAAAAAGAACGCCCGATTCCTCACGGAACCGGGCGTTTTTTTATGCCTGCGATTTATTAAAGAATTGCGCTGTGACAACTTGCCACATTCGTAGACCCCCTATACTACAAGGCTTGAGGGTGGGAGCTCCCGGTAATTCCCTTGTCAGAATTGGGGCTTTTCATTACCATCTCGGCAAAATTTTTATAAGTAACATTGATTTATTTAGTAGATGCCTGATTTAACAGGCCACAAAGCTGATGGGAGAGGACTGAATGAGCAATGACGGCGTGAATGCAGGCCGGCGTCGCTTCTTGGTAGCAGCCACATCCGTGGTGGGTGCTGCAGGAGCGGTGGGGGCTGCGGTCCCGTTCGTGGGGTCATGGTTTCCCAGTGCCAAGGCGAAAGCCGCCGGTGCACCGGTGAAAGTGAATGTCAGCAAGATCGAGCCAGGACAGCAGATGATTGCCGAATGGCGCGGCCAGCCGGTGTTCATTGTCCGCCGTACTGCGGAAATCCTGGGGAATCTCAAGAAGATCGAGGGCCAGCTCTCCGATCCGACTTCCAAAAACTCCACGCAACCTACTTATGTCGATCCTGAAGTGCGCTCGATCAAGCCGGAAATCCTGCTGCTGATCGGGATCTGCACTCACCTGGGTTGCTCACCCACCTTCCGTCCCGAAGTGGCGCCTGCGGACTTGGGTAAAGACTGGGTCGGCGGCTATTTCTGCCCTTGCCACGGTTCCCACTACGATCTGGCTGGCCGCGTCTACAAGTCGCAACCTGCGCCTTTGAACCTGCCAGTTCCCCCGCATTCCTATGAGACCGATGACCTGATTGTCATTGGCGTCGATACGGAGAAAGCGTGATGAGCAAGTTCATGGATTGGGTGGATGCGCGCTTCCCCGCTACCAAAATGTGGGAAGACCATCTCAGCAAGTATTACGCGCCAAAAAACTTCAACTTCTTCTATTTCTTCGGCTCGCTGGCACTGCTGGTGCTGGTCAACCAGATCGTCACCGGTGTCTGGCTGACGATGAGCTACACGCCGTCGGCAGAAGAGGCGTTCGCTTCCGTCGAATACATCATGCGCGACGTCGAGTACGGCTCGATCCTGCGTCTGCTGCACTCCACCGGCGCTTCGGCGTTCTTCATCGTGGTTTATCTGCACATGTTCCGGGGCCTGCTCTACGGTTCGTACCAGAAACCGCGTGAGCTCGTCTGGGTGTTCGGCATGCTGATATACCTGGCGCTAATGGCTGAGGCCTTCATGGGGTATCTGCTGCCTTGGGGGCAGATGTCCTACTGGGGTGCCCAGGTGATCATCTCGCTGTTCGGTGCGATTCCCGTCATCGGCAACGACCTGACCCAGTGGATTCGGGGTGACTACCTGATCTCCGGAATCACGCTGAACCGCTTCTTCGCCTTGCACGTCGTGGCGTTGCCGATCGTGATTCTCGGTCTGGTGGTGCTGCACATTCTGGCGCTGCACGAAGTCGGTTCGAACAACCCGGACGGCGTCGACATCAAGAAGCACAAAGACGAAAACGGTATCCCGCTGGACGGCATTGCCTTCCACCCGTACTACACCGTGAAAGACATCGTCGGCGTGGTGGTGTTCCTGTTCATCTTCTGCTTTATCGTGTTCTTCTTCCCGGAAATGGGCGGCTACTTCCTCGAAAAACCGAACTTCGAGCAAGCCAACCCGTTCAAGACGCCTGAGCACATTGCACCGGTCTGGTACTTCACGCCGTTCTACGCGATCTTGCGTGCGATCCCGGACAAGCTCATGGGCGTGATCGCCATGGGCGCCTCGATTGCGATGCTGTTCGTGCTGCCGTGGCTGGACCGCAGTCCGGTCAAATCGATGCGCTACAAGGGCTGGATGAGCAAAATCTGGCTGCTGGTGTTCTGCATTTCCTTCGTGATCCTCGGCATTCTGGGCGTACTGGCCCCGACGCCGGAGCGCACGCTGGTGTCGCAGATCTGCACCTTCCTGTACTTCGCCTACTTCATTCTGATGCCGTTCTACACCAGGCTCGAGAAGACCAAACCGGTTCCGGAAAGGGTGACTGGCTGATGAAAAAGTTATTTTTTTGCTCTGATTTTTGCTGCGCTGCCTGTGCTGTCTTTTGCCGCCGAACACGGTGGTCCGGAGCTGGAAAAAGTCGACATCGACGTGTCCGATAAAGCTGCCCTGCAGGACGGTGCGCGCACCTTTGCCAACTATTGCATGGGTTGCCACAGTGCCAAGTTCCAGCGTTACGAACGGGTGGCCGATGACCTCGGCATTCCCCACGACATGATGCTCGAGAAGCTGGTGTTCACCGGCGCCAAGATCGGCGATCACATGAACATCGGCATGCAGCCGGCAGACGCCAAGACCTGGTTCGGTGCGGCACCGCCGGACCTGACCCTGGTGGCTCGGGTGCGTGGCACCGACTGGCTCTATGGTTATCTGCGCTCGTTCTACGAAGATCCGGCGCGCCCATGGGGCGTGAACAACAAGGTCTTCCCGAACGTCGGCATGCCTAACGTGCTGGTCGGCCTGCAAGGTCGTCAGGTGGTGGGCTGCAAGCAAGTGCAGATCGTCGAGGACGGCAAGAAGCAATACGATCCGCTGACCGGTACGCCGCTGACGCATGAAGCATGCGATCAGCTGACCATCGTGCCGAAAACCGGTGCTCTGAACGAAGAGCAGTTCGATGAGAAGGTCAAGAATCTGGTAACCTTCCTGGCTTAC
This sequence comes from Pseudomonas sp. MD195_PC81_125, assembly GCF_014060985.1. Lineage (NCBI taxonomy): Bacteria > Pseudomonadati > Pseudomonadota > Gammaproteobacteria > Pseudomonadales > Pseudomonadaceae > Pseudomonas > Pseudomonas sp. MD195_PC81_125. The sequence continues at coordinate 26,436 of NZ_JABULD010000231.1, read as the reverse complement.
TCGGCTAACCCGGTTAAGCTGCAACATCAGCGCATCGGTACTTACGTCTTGCTGTACCTGGCGTTCTTCTTTGTGTTCGCCTACCTGCTCAAGCGTGAATACTGGAAAGACGTGCACTGATACGCTTCAAGCATTGCTGTTAATCGCGCGCGCCCAAGGGTGCCTCCGATAACGCAATGTCTGGTTCGCCAGGCATTGCGGGAGGCGCCCTCTGGGCGCGCGCGTTTTTCCGGTTCCAATCATTTCAACAAGCGAGGAGGATCGCCATGGGCGTGACCAATCGGTTGGCCTGTTACTCCGACCCCGCCGACCACTATTCCCACCGAGTGCGCATCGTGCTTGCAGAGAAGGGTGTCAGCGCCGAAATCATTTACGTGGAAGCTGGCCGCCAGCCGCCTAAACTGATTGAGGTGAACCCTTACGGCAGTCTCCCGACACTGGTCGATCGCGACCTGGCGTTGTGGGAGTCGACCGTGGTGATGGAGTATCTGGATGAGCGTTACCCGCATCCGCCACTGATGCCGGTTTACCCGGTGGCGCGTGCCAACAGCCGTCTGCTGATTCACCGTATTCAGCGCGACTGGTGTGGTCTGGTGGATCTGATTCTTGATCCCAAGTCCAAGGAGGCCGCGCGTGTCGTGGCACGCAAGGAATTGCGTGAAAGCCTGACGGGCGTGTCGCCGTTGTTTGCCGACAAGCCGTTTTTCCTCAGTGAGGAACAAAGTCTGGTGGATTGCTGCCTATTGCCAATACTCTGGCGTTTGCCGATTCTGGGTATTGAACTGCCGCGGCCGGCCAAGCCGCTGCTTGATTATATGGAGCGCCAGTTTGCGCGTGAGGCTTTCCAGGCGAGTCTGTCTGGCGTCGAACGCGATATGCGCTAAGGCTTAAGGAGCCGCTATGAACTCCAGTCGACCTTATCTGGTCCGCGCGCTCTACGAGTGGATTGTGGATAACGATTGCACCCCGCACATGCTGGTCAATTCCGAATACCCGGCCGTGCAGGTGCCGCAAGGTTTCGCCAGCGACGGGCAGATTGTCCTGAACATTTCGCCCAGTGCCGTGCGGCACTTGCACATGGACAACGACGTGGTGACCTTTGAGGGTCGCTTCGGTGGCGTTCCGCATAGTCTCTATGTGCCGATCAGTGCAATTCTGGGTATTTATGCCCGGGAAAACGGTCAGGGCATGGTGTTCGATCTCGAGTCGCCGATGGATGACGAAGACGATATCGAGCCCGATGACGACTTGCCGCCACCGGGCAGCGAACCGCCGCGCCCAAGTGGCCGGCCAAGTTTGAAAGTGGTGAAGTAATAAAAAAGGCGACCCGAGAGGGTCGCCTTTTTTATTACGTAGGAGCTGCCGCAGGCTCGGGCCGCGTTCGGACGATCTTTTGATCTTGTTTTTTCAAGACCAATATCAAGATCTAAAGATCGCAGCCTGCGGCAGCTCCTACATGGGTATCGGTCAGTCGATGTATTCGAACAGCTTCACGATCTTCTGCACGCCGGCAACGCCTTGCACCAGATTGGTCGCCTGTTGTGCTTCCTGTTTGGTCAGCAGGCCCAGCAGGTAAACGATACCGTTCTCGGTCACGACTTTGATGCGCGAGCCGGGAATGCTGGCGTCGGTCAGCATCTGGGTCTTGATCTTGGTGGTCAGCCAGGCGTCGTTCTGGCGAGCGAGGAAGCTTGAAGGTGCAATCACTTGCAGTTCGTTGTGCACCTTCTTCACGCGCTGGACGTTGGCGGCGGCCTGTTCGGCCTTGGCCTTGAGATCTTCGCGCGGCGTCTGGCCGGCAAGCAGGACCACGCCGTTGAAGCTGGTGACGACGATATGTGAATCCTTGTCCAGGCCTGGGTCGGCCTTGGCCACGTTGACGCCGACTTTGGTTTCGATCAGCGAGTCGTCGATTTTACTGCCGAAGGTCCGGGTGCCGCGGTCGTCTTCAATCGGCGCTTCACGGCTGGCATTCACCACCGAGGTGCAGCCGCTGATGCCGAGGCACAGGGTCAAGGCCAGAAGGCCAAGGCGATTAGGGGTCATTCTTCACTCCCGAACAGTTGGCTGTCGATCAGATCGCAGAGGCAATGGATCGCCAGCAGATGGACTTCCTGAATACGTGCAGTGACATGGGCCGGTACGCGAATCTCGACATCTTCAGGCAGCAGCAGTGAAGCCATGCCGCCGCCATCGCGGCCAGTCAAAGCTACGACAACCATTTCGCGATCATGTGCGGCCTGGATTGCTTGAATGATGTTTGCCGAGTTGCCGCTGGTCGAGATCGCCAGCAATACGTCGCCGGGTTGACCCAGTGCGCGGATCTGCTTGGAGAACACTTCGTTGTAGCTGTAGTCGTTGGCAATCGAGGTGATGGTCGAGCTGTCGGTGGTCAGGGCGATGGCCGGCAGGCTCGGGCGTTCGCGCTCGAAGCGGTTGAGCAGTTCGGAAGAGAAGTGCTGGGCGTCGCCGGCAGAGCCGCCGTTGCCACACGAAAGCATTTTGCCTTCGTTGAGCAGGGCGTTGACCATGATCTGGCTGGCTTGCTCGATGTGCGGTGCAAGTACGTCCATCGCCTGTTGCTTGGTGTCGATACTGGCCTGGAAAAGCTGGCGAATTCGGGATTGCATGTCCATCTGTGTGACCTTAAGTAGCGCGGCTGTTCGGCACGTGAATGTGCAGCCCGCAAAGCAAAGAGCAAAAATTGTCGGTGAAAGTGTCCGGGGTGGTGTGCAGAGAATCAACCATCGAACGCATTCTGCAACCAGTTCAACTGATCCGGGTGCCTGTCGATGGCCACCACGTCGAAGCGGCAAGGGGAATCGGCCCAGCGCGACTCGCGCTGAAGAAAATACTGTGCGGCGAAAATCAGTTTCTGCCGTTTGCGCTCATCGATGCTAGCGAGCGCGCCACCCCATTGAGTGTTTTTTCTGTAGCGGACTTCGACGAATACTACTGTATCGCCATCAAGCATGACCAGATCAAGCTCGCCCCGTTTGCATGACCAGTTCTGCGCCAGCAGGCGCAGACCCTGGTGTTGCAGATGCTCGAGCGCCTGGCGCTCGGCATCTTTACCGCTTTGCAGGTGCGAGCCGTCAGGCATCAGCGCGGGGTGTCCGGCAGGCGTTGAACTTGACCGTTGACGAACTGCGCCCATGGCAACTGACGCACCACGCGTTGGGTCTGGGTCATGCCCAGGCTGCCCGACTGACCTTCGATGCGGCTGTCCGGCAACGCCTTCAATTGACCCAGGCGCGGCGCCAGACGGTAGGCGTCGACGCCCATGGCGTAAAGGCGGCCAAGGCTGCCGGCCGCTTGCGGCCATTGCGCGGTGACTTGCTGACGCAGCGGGTCATTGGCTTCCAGCAACCATGGGGTTTCGCAGAAGCGCACGCCGTTCATGTCGTTGTACTGGTTCACATCGCCACTGGCGCTGTACACGTGGGAAGTTGCGTACACCGGCACGTCACCCGCGTACTGGAAGTTCAGGGTCGGCTTGATCTGTTGCGCTTGCTGCGGGGTGGCTGCCAGGAAGATGAACTCGATGTCCTGACGACGCGACGGCTGCGCGGCGACGTTGGTGCCAACAGCGTTCTGCAGGCTCTTGGCGCGGGCTTCGCTTTGGCGCAGCTGGAACATGTCGGCGATCTGCTGGGCCAGCTGCACTGGTTGATCAACGCGTTCGGTGGCAACGATGCTGCCGCCATTGGCCTGCCAGTCCTGGCTGAAGGCGCGCAGTACGCGGTCGCCCCATTCGCCTTTCGGCACCATGATCGCCGCGCGATGCAGGCCGTCGGCGCGGGCGCGACGTGAAACTTCGCGAGCTTCGTCTTCAGCTGCCAGACCGAACTGGAACAGTTGCGCCGGACCTTGATCGCCTTCGCTGTAGTTCAATGCGAGGGTGGTGATTGGCAGTTGCGGACGGGTGCTCAATTGTTTGACCAACGGTTTTTCCAGCGGGCCGACCACCAGTTGCACGCCATCGGCCTGGGCCTTGCGGTAGAACTCGTCCATCGAGGTCAGTTTGGAACTGTCGTAAAACTCGATGGCGGGCGGCTTCTGACCGGCCTGTTGTGCTTGATAGTGCGCCGCCATGAAACCTTCACGCAGCGCTTTACCGACCGAGGCCAGTGGGCCGTCTTGCGGCAGCAGCAGGGCAATCTTGCTCAGGGGCTGGCTGGCCAGTTCCTTGAGTTTGGTCAGTGGCAGCGGCAGGTTGATTGCGGCTGGGTGCTTTGGATTCTGTGCGCGCCAGGCATCGATCGCCGCTTGCTGCTGTTCCAGGGTGCCGGCAGTTTTCACGGCCAGGGCCAGGCCCATCCAGCCGCCGAGATCGTCGGCGGTGTTGGGTTGCAGTTGATCGGTCGGCAGCGAAGCGATCAGGGTCCAGATGGCTTCGTGGTTCTTGCTCGCGGCTTCGCCTTTGAGCATTGGAGCGATGAAGATGCGCTCGCGAGCGGCTGCCAGGGTCTGGCCGTCGGCTTCCAGTGCACGGGCGTGCACGGTGCCGGTGCGCACTTGCTGATCTTCCGGCATTTCGCTCAGGTGCTGCAGGCTCGGATGGCTCAGAGCGGTCAGCGCAGCTTTCGGCTGATTGCGGGTCATCGCCAGTTCAGCGGAAAGGGTGCTGGCGAAGATCTGCTGGCCTGGCTTCAACTGCTCCATCGGCACTTGTTGCAGGATCTGCGCGGACTGGCCGGCATTGCCCTGGCGATAAGCGAGGTCTGCCGCGCTCAGGCGCAACAACGCGGCTTTTTCCGGCGTTTTGGCTGGGTAGCCTGTTCGAGCAGTTGCTCGATGCTGGCATCCGGAGTCCGTGGAAGTTCGCCAAGGCTGGAGGAAGGGGAGCTGGCGCAGGCCGCCAGTAAGGCAGCGAGGCAGAGGGCAGTGAACAGCCGCAGGCAAGCGATCATGTAAGTGTTCCTGATACTCGATCAAATTAGCGTGGAATTGTACCCAAGCGCTGGCCGGGGCGCGATGTTACTGGCGTGAAACCGTCAATTTAGCTGAAGCAAATGTTGCGGCATCGCACAAAGGCGCGCAAAACCGGCGTCGGCCGGAACGCATCGCAAGCCTCATGACGCGTTACAATGCCGGCTTTTACCGATCATGAGGTGTGCGCTTTGACTGCTCCAGGTCCTTTGAATTCCGCTGCTGGCTCGCTTTATGTGGTGGCGACGCCCATCGGCAACCTGGACGACATCAGCGCCCGGGCTCTAAAAATCCTCCGCGAAGTGGCACTGATCGCCGCCGAAGACACACGGCACTCGGCGCGCTTGATGCAGCACTTTGGCATTGGCACGCCGCTGGCCGCGTGCCATGAACATAACGAACGTGATGAAGGTAGCCGCTTTATTACCCGTTTGCTGGCAGGCGATAACGTCGCGCTGATTTCCGATGCCGGGACGCCGCTGATTTCCGATCCGGGTTATCACCTCGTGCGTCAGGCGCGGGCGGCGGGGATCAATGTGGTGCCGGTGCCGGGTGCCTGTGCGTTGATCGCAGCACTGTCGGCGGCGGGGCTGCCCTCCGACCGGTTCATTTTTGAAGGCTTCCTGCCGGCCAAGTCGGCAGGGCGCAAGGCGCGCCTGGAAGCCGTAAAGGAAGAGCCGCGCACGCTGATTTTCTACGAGGCCCCGCATCGCATTCTCGAGTGCCTGCAGGACATGGAAGCGGTGCTCGGTGGCGAGCGTCAGGCGTTGCTGGCCCGGGAAATCACCAAAACCTTCGAGACGCTCAAAGGCTTGCCGCTGGCTGAGTTGCGGGCGTTTGTCGAGTCCGACAGCAATCAGCAGCGCGGCGAGTGCGTGGTGCTGATCGCGGGCTGGTCTGCACCGCAGTCCGAGGACGCGGTCAGCAGCGAGGCGATGCGCGTCCTCAACCTGCTGCTCGAAGAGATGCCGCTCAAGCGCGCCGCCGCCCTGGCCGCGCAAATCACCGGTGAGCGCAAAAACGTGCTGTATCAGGTCGCACTGGAACAGCAGAAGGGCGAGTAACCCCGTCGCGCAGACGGGTTTCACGGCTATTAGCGCTTGTTCTTCGAGCGCTCTGCCGTTAACCTGCGCGGCGGAGAGTCGATCGGACAGTCGCTGCCCTCTATGAAAATTAGGGGGGGGAGGAAAGTCCGGGCTCCATAGGGCGAAGTGCCAGGTAATGCCTGGGAGGCGTGAGCCTACGGAAAGTGCCACAGAAAATAACCGCCTAAGCGCTTCGGCGCCGGTAAGGGTGAAAAGGTGCGGTAAGAGCGCACCGCACGTCTGGCAACAGTTCGTGGCTAGGTAAACCCCACTTGGAGCAAGACCAAATAGGGTCCCAAGGCGTGGCCCGCGCTGGGACCGGGTAGGTTGCTAAAGATGTCCAGTGATGGCCATCGTAGACGAATGACTGTTCAAGACAGAACCCGGCTTACAGATCGACTCTCCACCTTTTTCTTTCCCTGCTTGAATCAATGGCATCAGGGCTGGTTATTATCGGCAGGCCTGCGCTAAAGTCCGGCAGCGGCAAATGCAGTAATAGCCATTTCCCACCTTGCTTCAATCAACAGCAGAAGCGCTTTTGTAATACCGAAAAAATCTTACTCTTAACAAATCACTTTAACTTCCGAGCGCAGCTTTCAGTGCTGCATCAAGTTATTAGTCAAAAGTATCCGCCAAATTGTCGTTGCCCCTCCTTTTAAGCTCCTAAATCTCCGTTCTGTAAGGGTTTTCCTTTAATCCGCGCCTTGACGGTGTGGTGGGCGCATTCCTATAGTGTGCGCAAGTGGCGGAAAGTGGCATGAAGTGGGTTTTTTGAGCTCAAAACGATAAAAATTGGAGAAACGCTGACGTGTTTCGCGGAGCTAACGCTATCAGTCTCGATGCTAAGGGCCGTCTCGCCATGCCGAGCCGGTACCGTGACGAGCTCGTTTCGCGTAGTTCCGGCCAGTTGATCGTGACCATTGATGCCGTTGATCCGTGCCTGTGTGTCTACCCGCTCGACGAGTGGGAAATTATTGAAACCAAGTTGCGTGCACTCCCTTCGCTGCGCGAAGAGAACCGTCGCCTGCAGCGTTTATTGATTGGTAATGCCGTCGACCTCGAGCTCGATGGCAGTGGTCGTTTTCTGGTTCCACCGCGTCTGCGCGAATACGCCAAGCTTGATAAGAAAGCGATGCTGGTGGGCCAACTGAACAAGTTCCAATTGTGGGACGAGGATGCATGGAACGCGGTGTCTGCCGCTGACCTTGCTGCTATTCAACAACCGGGCGCCATGCCTGACGAACTGCGTGATTTGATCCTGTGACTATTGATAGCGGCTTTAACCACATCACCGTACTGCTTGACGAAGCCGTCGAGGCTCTCGCCGTACGTCCTGATGGCTGCTATCTGGACGGTACGTTCGGGCGCGGCGGGCATAGTCGGCTGATCCTCAGCCAGCTTGGGCCGGACGGCCGACTGATCGGATTCGACAAGGATCCTCAAGCGATTGCCACCGGGCAAACGCTAGCGGCCGAAGACGGCCGCTTTGTCGTTGTGCAGCGCAGCTTTGCCGAACTGGGTTCGGTGGTTGCCGAACAAGGGCTGAGCGGCAAGGTCAGCGGTATCCTGCTCGATCTCGGCGTGTCGTCGCCGCAACTGGATGACGCCGAGCGCGGCTTCAGTTTCCTCAATGACGGCCCGCTGGACATGCGCATGGATCCGTCCCGTGGCATCAGCGCCGCCGAATTCGTCAACACCGCGCCGGTGGAAGAAATCGCCCGGGTGTTCAAGGAATACGGCGAAGAACGTTTCTCCGGACGCATGGCCCGTGCCGTGGCCGAGCGCCGCGACATCAAGCCGTTCGAGCGCACCGCTGATCTGGCCGAAGTTCTGAAAGTCGCCAATCCGGCGTGGGAGAAGGGCAAGAACCCGGCGACCCGTGCATTCCAGGGTTTGCGCATTCACGTCAACAACGAACTGGGCGATCTGGAAGCCGGCCTCGAAGCCGCACTGGATGCTCTGGAGGTCGGTGGCCGTCTGGTGGTCATCAGCTTCCACTCGCTGGAAGACCGCATCGTCAAACTGTTCATGCGCAAACTGGTGAAAGGCGAAGCCGACAACCTGCCGCGCAACCTGCCCGTGCGCCACGTGGCGTTCGAACCGAAAATCAAAATCCATGGCAAAGCGCAGACGGCCTCCGACGCCGAACTCAAAGCCAACCCACGTTCCCGTAGCGCTGTCATGCGTGTCGCGGAGAAGTTGCGGTGAGCAAGCTTTTCGCCAAGCCCCTGCCGGGCGGCAGCTTTATCATGCTGCTGCTGTTTGTCGGCGTGCTCGTGTCGGCCATCGGCGTGTCTTACAGCGCGCACTGGAACCGGCAGTTGCTTAACACCCTGTACAACGAACTCAGTGTGCGTGACAAGGCGCAGGCTGAGTGGGGGCGCCTGATTCTCGAGCAAAGCACCTGGACAGCGCACAGCCGCATCGAAGTGCTGGCCACTGAACAATTGAAAATGCACATTCCGGGCGCGGCTGACGTGAAGATGGTGGCGCCATGATGAAACTCGAAGGCGCACTCTTCCCGTGGCGCTTCCGCCTGATGGTGGCTCTGCTCGGCGTGATGGTCGCGGCGATCTGCTGGCGCATCATCGACCTGCAAGTGGTTGACCGTGACTTCCTCAAGGGGCAGGGCGACGCGCGCAGTCTCCGTCACATCCCGATTCCTGCTCACCGTGGTCTGATCACCGACCGTAATGGCGAGCCGTTGGCCGTGAGTACCCCGGTGACGACGCTGTGGGCCAACGCCAAGGAAATGCAGACGGCCAAAGAGAAGTGGCCGGCACTGGCCGCGGCGCTGGGGCAGGATCCGAAAGCCCTGGCCGAACGTCTCGAAGCTCAGGCCAACAAAGAATTCATTTACCTGGTGCGCGGGCTGACCCCCGAGCAGGGCCAGGCTGTGCTCGACCTGAAAGTGCCGGGCGTTTACGGCATCGAAGAATTCCGCCGCTTCTACCCGGCCGGTGAAGTCACCGCGCACATGGTCGGCTTTACCGACATTGACGATCACGGGCGTGAAGGCGTCGAGCTGGCCTACGACGAGTGGCTGGCCGGGGTGCCGGGCAAGCGGCAGGTCATCAAGGATCGGCGCGGTCGGCTGATCAAGGATGTCCAGGTCACCAAGAACGCCAAGGCCGGCAAGCCCTTGGCGTTGTCGATTGACCTGCGTCTGCAATACCTGGCGAACCGCGAGCTGCGCAACGCGATCATCGAGAACGGCGCCAAGGCTGGCAGCCTGGTGATCATGGACGTGAAGACCGGCGAGATCCTCGCCATGGTCAACCAGCCGACCTACAACCCGAACAACCGTCGCAACCTGCAACCGGCGATGATGCGTAACCGCGCGATGATCGACGTGTTCGAACCGGGTTCGACCATGAAAGCGATCTCGATGAGTGCCGCGATCGAATCCGGGCGCTGGAAACCGACCGACACCGTCGAGGTGTATCCGGGCTCGCTGCAGATCGGCAAGTACACGATCAAGGACGTTTCGAAGACCGAAGGCCCGGTGCTGGACATGACCGGGATTCTGATCAACTCCAGTAACGTCGGCATGAGTAAGGTCGCGTTCGATATTGGCGGTGAGACCATTTACCGTCTCGCGCAGAAAGTCGGTCTGGGCCAGGACACCGGCCTCGGCTTCCCCGGCGAGCGTGTCGGCAACCTGCCGAACTACCGCGACTGGCGCAAAGCCGAAACCGCGACACTGTCTTATGGCTACGGTATTTCCGTGACCGCGATCCAGCTGGTGCACGCATTCTCGGCGCTGGCCAACAACGGTCGTCTGGCGCCGCTGACCCTGATCAAAACCGACAAGCCGCCGCAGACCACTCAGGTATTGCCGGAAGCGGTCGCGAAAACCATGCAAGGCATGCTGCAGCAAGTGATCGAAGCACCGCGCGGCGTGTTCCGTGCGCAGGTGCCGGCGTATCACGTGGCAGGCAAGTCGGGTACTGCGCGCAAGACTTCGGTGGGCACCAAGGGTTATGCCGAAAACTCCTACCGCTCGCTGTTCGCCGGTTTCGGCCCGATGAGCGATCCGCGTTACGCCATCGTGGTGGTGATCGATGAGCCGTCCAAGGCCGGTTACTTCGGTGGTCTGGTGTCGGCGCCAGTGTTCAGCCGTGTGATGTCCGGCACCCTGCGCCTGATGAACGTGACCCCGGACAACCTGCCGACTACCCAACAGGCCAACGCTACCCCGGTCGTTCCGCTGAAAGCCAATGGAGGGCGCGGCTGATGTCTCTGAGTCTGAACAAGATATTCCCCCCACGCCGGCCATGATCTGTTGATCCGTGAATTGGCGCTGGACAGCCGCAACGTGCGCGCGGGCGACCTGTTCCTCGCTGTGCCCGGTGGCAGGTTCGATGGCCGTGCGCACATCGCCGATGCCTTGCAGCGCGGCGCGGCTGCGGTTGCGTATGAAGTGGAAGGCGCCACCGTGCTGCCGATCACCGAAGTGCCGTTGATTCCGGTCAAAGGCCTGGCGGCGCAGTTGTCCGACATCGCCGGGCGCTTTTATGGCGAGCCGAGCCATCACTTGAACCTGATCGGTGTTACCGGCACCAATGGCAAAACCAGCGTGACCCAACTGGTCGCGCAGGCACTCGATCTGCTTGGTCAGCATTGCGGCATCGTCGGTACGCTGGGTTCCGGCTTCCATGGCGCGCTGGAAAGCGGCCTGCACACCACGCCGAATCCGATCGCCATGCAAGCCACTCTGGCCGACCTGAAAAAGGCCGGGGCCAAAGCCGTGGCCATGGAAGTGTCGTCCCACGGTCTGGATCAGGGCCGGGTCACTGCGTTGGCGTTCGACGTCGCGGTGATGACCAACCTGTCCCGCGACCACCTGGATTATCACGGCACCATGCAGGCGTACGCCGAGGCCAAGGCCAAGCTGTTCGCCTGGAATGACCTGAAGTGCCGCGTGGTCAACCTCGACGACGATTTCGGTCGGCAGTTGGCCGGCGAAAAACGCGAGTCGCGTTTGATCAGTTACAGCCTGCTCGACAGCAGCGCCTATTTGTATGTCCGCGAAGCGCAGTTCGATGACCACGGCGTACGCGCCACGCTGGTCACGCCGCAGGGCGAACACCATCTGCGCAGCACGCTGCTCGGTCGTTTCAACCTGAGCAACGTACTGGCGGCGGTCGGCGCCTTGCTCGGTCTGGACTATGCGCTCGACGAAATCCTCAAGGTGCTGCCGAAACTTGAAGGCCCGGCCGGGCGCATGCAGCGTCTGGGTGGCGGCACTCAGCCACTGGTGGTGGTCGATTACGCCCACACCCCGGATGCCCTGGAAAAAGTTCTGACCGCGCTGCGTCCACACGTCAAAGGCCAGTTGCTGTGCCTGTTCGGCTGTGGCGGTGATCGTGATCGCGGCAAGCGTCCGCTGATGGCCGAAGTGGTCGAGCGTCTGGCCGATCGCGTACTGGTCACTGATGACAACCCGCGCACCGAAGATCCGGCTCAGATTTTCGACGACATCCGCGCCGGTTTCACCGCTGTGGATAAAGTCACCTTCGTCGCCGGCCGTGGTCAGGCGATTGCCCAGCTGATCGCTGCTGCATCGGCCGATGACGTGATCGTGCTGGCCGGCAAAGGCCACGAGGACTATCAGGAAATCAACGGCGAGCGGCACGCTTTCTCCGATCTGGTCGAGGCCGATCATGCCCTCACCGCGTGGGAGGTGGCCCATGCTTAAGGCCCTGACATTGAGCGAACTGACCAACGTGCTCGACGCACGTCTGATCAGCAGCGACGCCAGTTTCGATGGCGTCAGCATCGACAGCCGTGCGATCACCGCTGGCCAACTGTTTATTGCCCTGACTGGCCCGCGCTTTGACGGTCATGACTACCTGAACGATGTCGCCGGCAAAGGCGCGGTGGCGGCACTGGTCGAGCGTGAAGTCGCCGACAGCACCTTGCCGCAACTGCTGGTCAAGGACACCCGTCAGGCCCTCGGCCAGTTGGGTGCGCTGAACCGTGCCGCGTTCACGCAACCGGTGGCGGCCATTACCGGCTCCAGCGGCAAGACCACGGTCAAGGAAATGCTCGCGAGCATCCTGCGTACCCGCGGTCCGGTGCTGGCAACCCGCGGCAATCTGAACAACGACCTCGGCGCGCCGCTGACCCTGCTCGAACTGGCGCCGGAACACACTGCCGCCGTGATCGAACTGGGCGCCTCGCGTCTGGGCGAAATCGCCTACACCGTCGGGCTGACCAAGCCGCATGTGGCGATCCTCAACAACGCTGGCACTGCCCACGTTGGCGAGTTCGGCGGGCCGGAAAAAATCGTCGAGGCCAAGGGCGAGATCATCGACGGTCTCGCGGCAGATGGTATTGCCGTGCTCAACCTCGACGACAAGGCCTTTGGCATCTGGAAGCTCCGCGCCGGCGCACGCAAGGTGCTGACCTTCTCCCTGAGCAATCCGCAGGCAGATTTCTACGCCAGCGACCTGAACACCGATGCCCGGGGTTGCCCGGCCTTCAACCTGCATACACCTGAAGGTGTGGAGCACGTTCAACTGAACCTGCTCGGCAGCCATAACGTCGCCAACGCCATGGCTGCCGCCGCTGCCGCTCACGCCCTGGGCGTGTCGCTGTTCGGCATTGCCACCGGGCTTGGTGCGGTACAGCCGGTCAAGGGTCGCACCGTCGCGCAACTGGCGAAGAACGGCATGCGCGTGATCGATGACACTTACAACGCAAACCCCACCTCCATGTGCGCTGCCGTTGATATACTCGCCGGCTTTTCCGGCCGCACCGTCCTGGTGCTCGGAGATATCGGCGAGTTGGGCGACTGGGCGGAGCAGGGGCACCGCGACGTGGGCGAATACGCCCGGGGCAAGGTTTCCGCGCTTTACGCGGTCGGGCCGAACATGGTCCACGCCGTGAACGCATTCGGCCAAGAGGCGCATCACTTCGGCACGCAAGCCGAACTGATCCAGGCCCTCGACGCCGAGCAGGACACAAACACCACCATATTGATCAAGGGTTCGCGCAGTGCAGCGATGGAAAACATCGTTGCGGCTCTGTGCGGGTCCAGTCTGGAGAAACATTAATGCTGCTGCTGCTAGCGGAGTATCTGCAACAGTTCTACAAAGGCTTCGCGGTCTTCCAGTACCTGACCCTTCGCGGGATCCTCGGTGTGCTGACCGCGCTGGTTTTGTCGCTGTGCTACGGCCCGTGGATGATCCGCACCCTGCAGAACCGTCAGATCGGCCAGTCCGTTCGCAACGACGGCCCGCAATCGCACCTGTCCAAGTCGGGTACGCCGACCATGGGCGGCGCGCTGATTCTGTCTTCCATCGGTGTCAGCACCCTGTTGTGGGCTGACCTGAGCAACCGCTACGTCTGGGTCGTGCTGCTGGTGACTCTGCTGTTCGGCGCCATTGGCTGGGTCGACGACTACCGCAAAGTGATCGAGAAGAACTCCCGTGGCTTGCCAAGCCGCTGGAAATATTTCTGGCAGTCGGTCTTTGGCCTGGGCGCAGCGATCTTCCTTTATATGACCGCCACCACGCCTGTGGAGACCACGCTGATCCTGCCGATGCTCAAGGACTACAGCATTCCGCTGGGCGCCGGTTTCATCGTGCTGACCTACTTCGTGATCGTCGGTTCGAGTAACGCGGTCAACCTGACCGACGGCCTCGACGGTCTGGCGATCATGCCGACCGTGATGGTCGGCGGCGGTCTGGGGATTTTCTGCTACCTGTCGGGTAACGTGAAATTCGCCGAATACCTGCTGATTCCTTACGTGCCGGGCGCAGGCGAACTGATCGTGTTCTGCGGCGCGCTGATCGGCGCCGGTCTGGGCTTCCTCTGGTTCAACACCTACCCGGCGCAAGTCTTCATGGGCGACGTCGGTGCTCTGGCACTCGGCGCGGCACTGGGCACCATTGCGGTGATCGTCCGTCAGGAAATCGTCCTGTTCATCATGGGCGGTGTGTTCGTGATGGAAACCCTGTCGGTGGTTATCCAGGTGGCCTCTTTCAAGCTGACCGGGCGCCGTGTGTTCCGCATGGCACCGATTCACCACCACTTTGAACTCAAGGGCTGGCCCGAGCCACGCGTGATCGTCCGTTTCTGGATCATCACCGTGATTCTCGTGCTGATCGGCCTTGCCACCCTGAAGCTGAGGTAGAACGAGTGTCTCTGATCGCTTCTGACCACTTCCGCATCGTTGTCGGCCTCGGCAAGAGCGGCATGTCCCTGGTTCGCTTCCTGGCGAACCGGGGCGTGTCGTTTGCCGTTGCCGACACGCGGGACAATCCACCGGAACTGGCCACGCTCAAGCGTGACTATCCGCACGTGGAAGTGCGTTGTGGCGAGCTGGACGTCGAATTCCTGTGCCGCGCCGACGAGCTCTACGTGAGTCCCGGTCTGGCGCTGGCGACCCCGGCCCTGCAAGCCGCTGCCGCCCGTGGCGTGAAAATGTCCGGCGATATCGAGCTGTTCGCGCGTAACGCGCGGGCGCCGATCGTGGCCATCACCGGTTCCAACGCGAAAAGCACCGTCACCACCCTGGTCGGCGAGATGGCGGCTGCGGCCGGCAAACGCGTCGCGGTGGGCGGCAACCTCGGCACGCCGGCGCTGGACCTGCTCAGCGACGACGTCGAGCTGTACGTGATGGAACTGTCGAGTTTTCAGCTGGAAACCACCGACCAGCTCAACGCTGAAGTGGCTACCGTGTTGAACATCAGCGAAGACCACATGGATCGCTACAGCGGCCTGCCGGCGTATCACCTGGCCAAGCACCGGATCTTCCGTGGCGCCAAGCAGTTCGTGGTCAACCGTCAGGACGCACTCAGCCGTCCGCTGATCGGCGAGGGCCAGCCGTGCTGGACCTTCGGCCTGAACAAACCGGATTTCAAGGCTTTCGGCCTGCGCGAAGAAGACGGCGAGAAATACCTGGCCTTCGAATTCCAGAACCTGATGCCGGTGCGCGAACTGAAAAATGCGCGGTGCGCATAACCAGGCCAATGCCCTCGCGGCGCTGGCGCTGGGGCATGCGGTCGGCCTGCCGTTCGACGCCATGCTTGATGCCTTGCGTAACTTCACCGGCCTCGAACACCGCTGCCAGTGGCTGCGTGATCTCGACGGCGTCGGTTACTACAACGATTCCAAGGCCACCAACGTCGGCGCCGCACTGGCCGCCATTGAAGGCCTGGGTGCGGATATCGACGGCAAGGTTGTGCTGATCGCCGGTGGCGACGGCAAGGGTGCCGAGTTCAACGACTTGCGCGATCCGGTGGCGGCCAACTGCCGCGCCGTGATCCTGATGGGCCGCGACTCCGACAAGATCGGCGCGGCCATCGGTGACGCCGTGCCACTGATTCGCGCGACCTCGCTGGTCGACGCCGTTGCGCAATGCCGCGCAGTCGCCCAACCGGGTGACGTGGTGCTGCTGTCGCCAGCCTGCGCCAGTTTCGACATGTTCAAGAATTACGAAGACCGTGGTCACCAGTTCGTCCGCGCCGTGGAGGATCTGGCATGAGCCTGCGCAATATCATCAAACCGTACCCGTCACCGATCATCACCGGCCGTGGCATCGACCTCGACTTCCCGATGCTCGCCGGCTGCCTGGCGCTGCTGGGCCTGGGCCTGATCATGATTGCCTCGGCCTCCACCGAAGTGGCGGCGGCGCAGTCGGGCAGCGCGCTGTACTACATGATTCGCCACCTGATCTATGTGGCGCTGGGCCTGGGTGCCTGCATCATCACCATGATGATTCCGATTGCCACCTGGCAGCGTCTGGGCTGGATGATGCTGATCGGTGCATTCGGTCTGCTGGTGATGGTGATCGTCCCCGGGATCGGCCGTGAAGTGAACGGTTCGATGCGCTGGATCGGTTTCAGCTTCTTCAACGTACAGCCGTCGGAGATCGCCAAAGTCTTTGTGGTGATTTACCTCGCCGGTTATCTGGTGCGTCGGCAGAAAGAAGTGCGCGAGAGCTGGATGGGCTTCTTCAAGCCGTTCATCGTGCTGCTGCCGATGGCAGGCCTGTTGCTGATGGAGCCGGACTTCGGTGCCACCGTGGTAATGATGGGGGCTGCGGCGGCGATGCTGTTCCTTGGCGGAGTCGGGCTGTTCCGCTTCTCGCTGATGGTGGTGCTGGCAGTCGGGGCGGTGGTCTTGCTGATTCAGATGCAGCCTTATCGAATGGCGCGTCTGACCAACTTCGCCGACCCGTGGGCCGACCAGTTCGGCGCCGGTTATCAGTTGTCGCAGGCGTTGATCGCCTTCGGTCGCGGTGAGTGGCTGGGTGTTGGCCTGGGCAACAGCGTGCAGAAACAGTTCTACCTGCCGGAAGCGCACACCGACTTCGTATTCTCGGTGCTGGCCGAAGAGCTGGGCGCCGTCGGTTCGCTGTGCACCGTGGCGCTGTTCGTCTTCGTGTGTATTCGCGGCATGTACATCGGTCTGTGGGCGGAGAAAGCCAAGCAGTTCTTCGCCGCTTATGTGGCTTACGGCCTGTCGTTCCTGTGGATCGGTCAGTTTTTGATCAACATCGGGGTGAACGTCGGCCTGTTGCCGACCAAGGGCCTGACGCTACCGTTCCTCAGTTATGGCGGCAGTTCCCTGGTGATCTGCTGCGCCTGCCTTGGCCTGTTGCTGAGGATCGAGTGGGAGAGTCGGACCCACCTGGGCAGTGAAGAGATGGAATTCCATGAGAGCGACTTCGCCGAGGAGCCGAACCATGGGCGCTAACGTATTGATCATGGCCGGCGGCACCGGCGGCCACGTGTTTCCGGCGCTGTCCTGTGCCCGCGAATTCCAGGCACGCGGTTACACCGTGCACTGGCTCGGCACGCCACGCGGGATCGAAAACGATCTGGTACCGGCTGCAGGTCTGGAACTGCACCGGATCAATGCCACGGGTTTGCGTGGCAAGGGCAAGCTGTCGCTGCTCAAGGCACCGTTCATGCTGCTCAAGTCGGTGTGGCAGGCGCGGGCGGTGATTCGCAAGCTGCGTCCAGTCTGCGTGGTCGGCTTCGGTGGTTATGTGACCGGGCCTGGCGGTATCGCCGCGAAACTGGCCGGTGTGCCAGTGATCGTTCACGAGCAGAACGCCGTGGCCGGCACCGCCAATCGGTTGCTGGTGCCGTTCGCCGCCCGGGTGTGTGAAGCGTTCCCCGACACCTTTACTCTGTCGGACAGCCGCCGTACCACCGGAAACCCGGTGCGCAGCGAGCTGTTCCTCGAAACATCGCGACCGGCTCTGGCCGGGCGCAAAGCGCGTTTGCTGATCCTCGGCGGAAGCTGGGCGCAGAACCGTTGAACAAGTTGCTGCCTGAAGCCCTGGCGCAAGTCCCTGCCGATTTGCGTCCGGACGTGTTTCATCAGGCCGGCAAAAACCACGATGAAGTGACTGCAGAGCGCTATCGCGCCGCCGGCGTGGATGCGCAGGTGCAGCCGTTCATCAAAGACATGGCCCAGGCCTATGGCTGGGCTGACCTGGTGGTGTGCCGCGCTGGCGCGCTGACCATCAGTGAGCTGGCTGCCGTTGGTCTGCCCTCGATGCTGGTGCCTTTGCCCCACGCGATCGACGATCACCAGACCCGCAACGCCGATTATTTGGCCCGTGAAGGCGCAGCCTTCGTGATGCCACAAAGAACGACTGGTGCCGCGGACCTTGCCGCGCGCCTGACAGAGGTCTTGATGCAACCGCAACGACTCGAAGAAATGGCCCAAGCGGCCCGCCGTCTGGCCAAACCCGATGCCACCCGCAGCGTGGTCGATACCTGCCTGGAGGTGGCCCATGGTTGAGAATCAGAAAGCCATGCCACAACCGGAAATGCGCCGCATCCGTCGTATCCACTTCGTCGGTATCGGCGGCGTGGGCATGTGCGGCATCGCTGAAGTGTTGTTGAACCTGGGCTATGAAGTGTCCGGTTCCGACCTGAAGGCTTCGCCGGTGACCGAGCGTCTGGAATCGTTCGGCGCGCACATCTATATCGGCCACCGTGCCGAGAACGCTGCCACCGCCGACGTACTGGTGGTCTCCAGCGCTGTGAACACCTCCAACCCGGAAGTGGCGACCGCTCTTGAGCGTCGTATCCCGGTGGTACCGCGTGCCGAGATGCTCGCCGAGCTGATGCGCTACCGCCACGGCATTGCCGTCGCCGGTACTCATGGCAAAACCACGACCACCAGCCTGATCGCTTCGGTGTTCGCCGCCGGTGGCCTGGATCCGACCTTCGTCATCGGTGGCCGTCTGAATGCGGCGGGCACCAATGCCCAGCTCGGCACCAGCCGCTACCTGATCGCCGAAGCCGACGAAAGCGATGCGAGCTTCCTGCACCTGCAACCGCTGGTGGCGGTGGTGACCAACATCGACGCCGACCACATGGCGACCTACGACGGTGACTTCAACAAACTGAAGAAAACCTTCGTCGAGTTCCTGCACAACCTGCCGTTCTACGGTCTGGCCGTGATGTGCCTGGACGATCCGGTGGTGCGTGAAATCCTGCCGCTGGTCAAGCGTCCGACCGTGACCTACGGCTTCAGCGAAGACGCCGACGTGCGCGCGATCAATGTACGCCAGCAAGGCATGCAGACCTTCTTCACCGTGCTGCGTCCTGACCGCGAGCCGCTGGATGTTTCCGTGAACATGCCGGGCAACCACAACGTGCTCAACTCGCTGGCGACCATCTGCATCGCCACCGACGAAGGCGTCAGTGACGAAGCCATCGTTCAGGGCCTGTCCGGGTTCCAGGGCGTTGGCCGACGCTTCCAGGTCTACGGCGAACTGCCGGTGGACGGCGGCAACGTGATGCTGGTCGATGACTACGGTCACCACCCGACCGAAGTCGCGGCGGTGATCAAAGCCGTGCGCGGTGGCTGGCCGGAGCGCCGTCTGGTGATGGTTTACCAGCCGCATCGTTATAGCCGCACCCGTGATCTGTATGACGATTTCGTCAATGTACTGGCCGATGCCAACGTGCTGCTGCTGATGGAAGTCTATCCGGCCGGCGAAGAGCCGATCCCGGGCGCGGACAGCCGCAAGTTGTGCAACAGCATCCGTCAGCGCGGTCAGCTCGACCCGATCTACATCGAGCGCGGTGTCGACCTCGCGCCGCTGGTCAAGCCGTTGCTGCGCGCCGGCGACATCCTGCTGTGCCAGGGCGCCGGGGATATCGGCGGTCTCGCGCCGAAACTGTTGAAAAGTGAATTGTTCGCTGGCGCCGTGGCGGCGTCGGTCGAGGGGAAGTTGAAATGACTGCTGCCTACGCCAACCTGTTCTCCACCATCGCGCCGAAAGACTTCGGCCGGGTCGCCGTGCTGTTCGGTGGCATGAGTGCCGAGCGTGAGGTTTCGCTGAAGTCCGGTAACGCTGTGCTCGATGCGCTGCAAAGCGCGGGTGTGGACGCGTTCGGGATCGACGTCGGCGAGGATTTTCTGCAGCGTCTGCTGAGCGAAAAGATCGACCGTGCGTTCATCATTCTCCACGGTCGTGGCGGCGAAGATGGCTCGATGCAGGGCCTGCTCGAGTGCGCCGGCATTCCCTACACCGGCAGCGGCATCCTTGCCTCGGCACTGGCGATGGACAAACTGCGCACCAAGCAGGTCTGGCACAGCCTCGGGATTCCGACGCCGCGTCACGCCGTGCTGTGCAGCGAAGCCGATTGTATTTCCGCGGCGACGGAACTGGGCTTCCCTTTGATCGTCAAACCGGCGCATGAAGGTTCAAGTATCGGGATGGCCAAAGTGAGTTCTGCGTCCGAGTTGATCGACGCATGGAAAGCGGCCAGTACCTACGATTCGCAAGTCTTGGTGGAGCAATGGATTCAAGGTCCGGAGTTCACCATCGCCACCCTGCGTGACCAGGTGTTGCCTCCTATCGCCCTGGGTACACCGCACACGTTCTACGACTACGACGCCAAGTACATCGCCAACGATACCCAGTACCGCATTCCGTGCGGGCTGGATGCCGCCAAGGAACAGGAACTCATGGATCTCACGGCCAAGGCCTGTGAGGCGCTGGGTATTGCCGGTTGGGGCAGGGCGGACGTGATGCAGGACGCCGACGGGCAGTTCTGGTTCCTGGAAGTGAACACCGCACCGGGCATGACCGATCACAGCCTGGTGCCGATGGCGGCCCGTGCTGCCGGTCTGGACTTCCAGCAACTGGTTCTGGCCATTCTGGCCGCCAGTGTTGAAGGCTCCGGTCACACAGAGGCGCGAGGTTAAGACCATGCAAGGCGCTCAGCTCAGACATCAGCCACCCCGCACCCGGCCGCAAGCCGGTGCCGCGGGGTGCCAGCCGAATGGTGGCCAAAGAGCCGATGTCTGCGCGCCTGCCGAAAGCCAATTTCGGCTTTCTGAAAAGCCTGTTCTGGCCGGTGCTGCTGGTGGCGTTGGGGTTCGGTACCTACGAAGGCGCGCAGCGTTTGCTGCCGTATGCCGACCGGCCGATCACCAAGATCGCGGTGCAGGGCGACCTGAGCTACATCAGTCAGCAAGCGGTGCAGCAGCGAATCGCCCCGTACGTGGCGTCGAGCTTCTTCACCATTGATCTGGCCGGCATGCGCACCGAGCTTGAGCAAATGCCGTGGATCGCCCACGCCGAAGTACGCCGGGTGTGGCCGGACCAGGTGGTGATCCGCCTCGAAGAGCAACTGCCCGTGGCCCGTTGGGGCGACGAGTCGCTGCTCAACAACCAGGGCCAGGCGTTCACGCCCAAGGAACTGGCGAACTACGAACACCTGCCACAGCTGTTCGGCCCACAACGGGCCCAGCAGCAAGTGATGCAGCAGTATCAGGTGCTGAGCCAGATGCTCCGGCCGCTGGGTTTCTCGATCGCGCGTCTGGAACTGCGTGAACGTGGCAGCTGGTTCCTGACCACCGGTGCCGGTAGCTCCGGCCCCGGCATCGAGCTGCTGCTGGGACGCGGCAACCTGGTGGAAAAGATGCGCCGCTTCATTGCCATCTATGACAAGACGCTTAAAGACCAGATTACGAACATTGCGCGCATCGATCTGCGCTACGCCAACGGCCTCGCTGTTGGCTGGCGGGAACCAGTAGCGCCGACGACAGCCCAACCCGCTGTCGCAAAGAATTAAGAAGAGGCAGGACCCATGGCAAACGTGCAAAGCGGCAAAATGATCGTCGGTCTGGATATCGGCACCTCCAAGGTGGTGGCGCTGGTAGGCGAGGTCGCGGACGACGGCACGCTGGAAATCGTCGGTATCGGTACTCACCCGTCCCGCGGCCTGAAGAAGGGCGTGGTGGTGAACATCGAGTCGACCGTGCAATCGATCCAGCGCGCGATCGAAGAAGCCCAACTGATGGCGGGCTGCCGCATTCACTCGGCGTTCGTCGGCGTGGCCGGCAATCACATCCGCAGCCTGAACTCCCACGGCATCGTGGCGATTCGTGACCGCGAAGTGAGCTCGGCTGACCTGGAGCGTGTACTTGACGCTGCCCAGGCCGTGGCGATCCCGGCCGACCAGCGCGTGCTGCACACCCTGCCGCAGGATTACGTGATCGATAACCAGGAAGGCGTCCGCGAGCCTCTGGGCATGTCCGGTGTGCGTCTGGAAGCCAAGGTTCATGTGGTCACCTGCGCCGTCAACGCCGCACAGAACATTGAAAAGTGCGTGCGTCGCTGCGGTCTGGAAATCGACGACATCATTCTCGAGCAACTGGCCTCGGCCTACTCGGTACTGACCGACGACGAAAAAGAGCTGGGCGTGTGCCTGGTCGACATCGGCGGCGGCACCACCGACATCGCGATCTTCACCGAAGGCGCGATCCGCCACACCGCGGTGATCCCGATTGCCGGTGATCAGGTGACCAACGACATCGCCATGGCGTTGCGCACCCCCGACCCAGTACGCCGAAGAGATCAAGATCCGCTACGCCTGTGCCCTGGCCAAACTGGCCGGTGCCGGCGAAACCATCAAGGTGCCAAGCGTTGGCGACCGTCCGCCGCGCGAACTGTCGCGTCAGGCCCTGGCCGAGGTGGTCGAGCCGCGTTACGACGAACTGTTCACCCTGATCCAGGCCGAACTGCGTCGCAGCGGCTACGAAGACCTGATCCCGGCGGGCATCGTCCTGACCGGCGGTACCTCGAAGATGGAAGGCGCCACCGAGCTGGCCGAAGAAATCTTCCACATGCCGGTGCGCCTGGGCGTGCCGCACGGCGTGAAGGGGCTGGATGACGTGGTGCGCAACCCGATTTATTCCACTGGCGTTGGCTTGCTGATGTACGGCCTGCAGAAGCAGTCCGACGGGATCTCGTTCTCGGGCATCGGCAGCCGCGACAGCTATAGCAACGATGAGCCACAGGCGCCGTTGCTGGACCGATTGAAGAAGTGGGTTCAAGGCAACTTCTAAAGCTTTACCGCAACACCGCTACAAAAATGCAGTAGGCGAAAAAACTAGAGAATGTAAGGAGAGGGAAAATGTTCGAACTCGTAGACAACATCCCCGCAAGCCCGGTAATCAAAGTTATCGGTGTTGGCGGTGGCGGCGGCAACGCTGTCAACCACATGGTCAAGAGCAACATCGAAGGCGTTGAATTCATCTGCGCCAACACTGATGCTCAAGCGCTGAAAAACATCGGCGCGCGCACCATTCTGCAACTGGGCACCGGTGTGACCAAAGGCCTGGGCGCCGGCGCCAACCCTGAAGTCGGCCGTCAGGCTGCGCTGGAAGATCGCGAGCGCATCGCTGAAGTGCTGGCCGGCACCAACATGGTGTTCATCACCACTGGCATGGGCGGCGGTACCGGTACCGGTGCTGCGCCGATCATCGCCGAAGTGGCCAAGGAAATGGGCATCCTGACCGTTGCGGTCGTGACCCGTCCGTTCCCGTTCGAAGGCCGCAAGCGTATGCAGATCGCCGACGAAGGCATCCGCATGCTCTCCGAAAGCGTCGATTCGCTGATCACCATTCCTAACGAGAAGCTGCTGACCATTCTCGGCAAAGACGCCAGCCTGCTGTCGGCTTTCGCCAAGGCTGACGACGTACTGGCCGGTGCCGTGCGCGGTATCTCCGACATCATCAAGCGTCCGGGCATGATCAACGTCGACTTCGCCGACGTGCGTACCGTGATGAGCGAAATGGGCATGGCGATGATGGGCACTGGCTGCGCCAGCGGTCCGAACCGTGCACGTGAAGCGACCGAAGCGGCCATCCGCAACCCGTTGCTGGAAGACGTGAACCTGCAAGGCGCACGCGGCATTCTGGTGAACATCACCGCCGGTCCTGACCTGTCCCTGGGTGAGTACTCCGACGTGGGTAGCATCATCGAAGCCTTCGCTTCCGAACACGCGATGGTCAAGGTCGGTACCGTGATCGATCCGGACATGCGCGACGAACTGCACGTTACCGTGGTTGCCACCGGTCTGGGCGCGAAAATCGAGAAGCCTGTGAAGGTCATCGACAACACCGTTCACACCTCCATGGCTTCCGCTCAGGTGCAACAACCGGCTCCTGCGCGTCAGGAAGCTCCGGCGGTGAACTACCGTGACCTGGACCGTCCGACCGTCATGCGCAACCAGGCTCAGGCCGGTGCTGCGACTGCCGCGAAGATGAACCCGCAGGACGATCTGGATTACCTGGACATCCCGGCATTCCTGCGTCGTCAGGCCGATTGATGGAATGTATCAGGGCTATGACGGTGATTGGTGTTCAGCAAAGGCTCGGTCTGCTATTATCGCCAGCCTTTGTTGATACCAGTTCGCAATTTGCGCTGAAGCGGCCCAAGCCATGATTAAACAACGCACACTGAAAAATATTATCCGTGCCACAGGTGTAGGCCTGCATTCCGGGGAGAAGGTCTACCTGACCCTCAAGCCTGCGCCTGTCGACACTGGCATTGTGTTTTGTCGCGCTGACCTCGACCCTGTGGTGCAGATTCCTGCCCGCGCGGAAAACGTCGGTGAAACCACTATGTCGACGACGCTGATCAATGGCGACGTCAAAGTGGACACGGTAGAGCACTTGCTCTCGGCCATGGCTGGCCTGGGCATCGATAACGCCTACGTCGAGCTCTCCGCGTCCGAAGTCCCGATCATGGATGGCAGCGCTGGACCGTTCGTATTCCTGATTCAATCGGCTGGCCTGGAAGAGCAGGACGCCGCCAAGAAGTTCATCCGCATCCTGCGTGAAGTGACAGTGGAAGACGGCGACAAGCGCGCCACTTTCGTCCCTTTCGAAGGGTTCAAGGTGAGCTTCGAGATCGATTTCGATCACCCGGTTTTCCGGGACCGCACCCAGAGTGCAAGCGTGGATTTTTCCAGCACTTCGTTCGTAAAAGAAGTCAGCCGCGCCCGTACTTTCGGTTTCATGAGTGACATCGAGTACCTGCGCAAGCACAACCTCGCACTCGGCGGCAGCGTTGAAAACGCGATCGTGGTGGATTCCGATGGTGTACTGAACGAAGACGGCCTTCGCTACGAAGACGAATTCGTGAAGCACAAGATCCTCGATGCGATTGGCGACCTGTACCTGCTGGGTAACAGCCTGATTGGTGAGTTCAAAGGCTTCAAGTCCGGTCATGCACTGAACAACCAGCTGCTGCGCAAGTTGATTGAGCAGACAGATGCTTGGGAAGTCGTGACGTTCGAAGACGCCAGCACTGCACCGATCTCTTACATGCGCCCGGTTGCGGCGGTGTAAGTAAAAAACCTCTCTAGTTTTTTGAAGGCCATCCTCGGATGGCCTTTTTTTATGCCCTTATTAAGAGCAAAAGATCACAGCCTTCGGCAGTTCCTACAGGGAAAGATATTCCAACTGTAGGAGCTGCCGAAGGCTGCGATCTTTTGATCTTACGAACTGACAACCCGATTGCGACCGCTCTCCTTGGCCTGATACAGCGCCTTGTCCGCCGCAAACAGCAGTTGTTCCAGCGACATCTCGACTGCCGATGTCCAAGTGCTGATACCGATACTGACGGTCATTGCCACGTCCGCGCCCTCGACCCTCGGCATCTGCTCCACCGCCTGACGAATGTGTTCAGCAATTTGCCGGGCACCGCTGTTGTCGGTCTCGGCGAGAATCACCGAGAACTCTTCGCCGCCGTAACGGGCGACCAGATCGCCGGGGCGGCGCACGTTCGCCGTGATCACCTTGGCCAGTTCGCGTAGCGCCTGGTCACCGGCTTGATGCCCGTGACGGTCGTTGAACGCCTTGAAGTGGTCGGCATCGATCATCATCACCGACAGCGGCTTGCCCGAACGCTGGGCGCGGAACCATTCGTGGCGCAGCGACTGATCGAGCATCCGCCGGTTGGCCACGCCGGTCAGCGCATCGGTGGCAGCCAGTTGCGCCAGTTCGCGTTCGGCGCGCTGGCGCAAGCGCAGCTCGCGGGCGAGCAGCCAGGTCAGCCACAGCAGCCCGGCACACAGCACGCCGGTGGCACCACTGACCAACAGCGCCGTGCGCCGCCAAGTGCCGAATACCTCATCACTGGAGAGCGCGACCATCACCGTCAGCGGCAAGTTGCCGACCCGCGAATAGGTGTAAAGCCGTTGCTGGTGGTCCATGCTCGAAGTGCTGGTAAAACTGCCGCTGCCATCCTTGTCGCCGAGAATCCGTACCACGTTGGGTCGGTTGCCGAAGCTCTTGCCGATGGAGTCGTTTTGCAGATGCGGCTTCTGCGCCAGCAGCACGCCGTCGCTGTTGATGATGTTCAGGGTGCTGTCTTTGCCGATGTCGAGGCTGTTGAACAACTGATCGAAGTAGTCGAGTTTCATCGACGCCACCGCCACTCCGGCGAATTCGCCGGTTTCCGAGGAGATCCGCCGACTGAAGCTGATGCGCCACTGATTGGCGTCGTCGCAATCGCAGCGGGTCTTGAACGGGCGACTGATGAACATGCCGGTATCGCGGTTGAAGGCGTGGGCAAGGAAGTAATCGCGATCGGCGAAGTTGCCTGGTTTGGGTTCGATCCGCGATGAGTCGGCAACCACATCGCCATGCTTGTCCAGCAGGAGGATGTCGCCCTTGAAACGCGCGGTGGTCGAACGGTCGAACAGCGCCAGATGGCGAATCTGCGGGGGTGACGTCGCGCAAGTCATCGCGCTGGGCGGCGGCGATCAGGCCTTGCAGGGTCAGGTCGTACAACTCGACCGTGCGCAGGACGTCGGCGTCGATCAACTGGGCGATGGTGGTGGCACTGCGGGTGGCCGCTTCCTGAGCGTTGGCGTGCTCACGAATCAGTAGAAAAGTGACGATGCACAGAATCGCGATCACGGTCAGCGAACTGCCGCAGATCAGCAGCAATTCGGGGCGTCCGGGCTTGCCCGCCAGAGGTGGGGTACGGCTCGCGATCATGATGGGGTTATCAGTTGGGGGATCTTATAAGCTTAGTTGCACAAACACTGCGGGGGATAACACTAAAACAGATCTACTGTGGGGAGGGGATGTATCCCCGATGGGCTGCGAAGCGGCCCCAAAAAAAGGGTCT
>NZ_JABULD010000647.1:0-3070 GCF_014060985.1 Pseudomonas sp. MD195_PC81_125 | reverse complement strand
CTTCGCCAACCATCGGGGATAAATCCCCTCGCCACACAAGCTCTCGCCCATAAAAAAGCAGTCCGCTTTCAATCCTGAGGTGCCCCTACTCTCGCTCAAGTTGACGTTAACGTAAAGGGTGATTGACAGCCAACCAGCGCAGGCTTACGTTAACGTAAAGGTGAGAGCCGTTCGACTGCCCTCCCCACCCTACAAAAAAAGCCAAAAGGTGACCCATGAGCTACCCATCCCTGAACTTCGCCCTCGGTGAAACCATCGACATGCTGCGCGATCAGGTTCAGTCCTTCGTCGCCGATCAGATCGCCCCACGTGCCGCGCAGATCGACCACGACAACCTGTTCCCGGCCGACCTGTGGCGCAAGTTCGGCGACATGGGCCTGCTGGGTATCACCGTACCGGAAGAGTACGGCGGTGCGGGCCTGGGCTATCTGGCGCACGTGGTGGCAATGGAAGAAATCAGCCGCGGTTCGGCCTCAGTGGCACTGTCCTATGGCGCGCATTCCAACCTTTGCGTGAACCAGATCAACCGCAATGGCAACCACGAACAAAAAAGCAAATACCTGCCCAAGCTGATCAGCGGCGAACATGTCGGCGCCCTCGCCATGAGCGAGCCGAACGCCGGTTCCGACGTGGTCTCGATGAAACTGCGCGCCGATAAACGCGGCGACCGCTTCGTGCTCAACGGCAGCAAGACCTGGATCACCAACGGCCCCGACGCCAACACCTACGTGATCTACGCCAAGACCGACCTGGAAAAAGGCCCGCACGGCATCACTGCGTTCATCGTCGAACGCGACTGGAAAGGCTTCAGCCGCAGCAACAAGTTCGACAAGCTCGGCATGCGCGGTTCCAACACTTGCGAGCTGTTTTTCGATGACGTCGAAGTGCCGGAAGAAAACATCCTCGGCGTGCTCAACGGCGGCGTGAAAGTGCTGATGAGTGGCCTCGATTACGAGCGCGTCGTGCTGTCCGGCGGCCCGACCGGGATCATGCAGTCGTGCATGGACCTGATCGTGCCGTACATCCACGACCGCAAGCAGTTCGGTCAGAGCATCGGCGAATTCCAGCTGATCCAGGGCAAAGTCGCCGACATGTACACCCAGCTCAACGCCAGCCGCGCCTACCTCTACGCCGTGGCCCAGGCCTGCGAGCGCAACGAAACCACGCGCAAGGACGCCGCCGGGGTGATCCTCTACACCGCCGAACGCGCGACGCAAATGGCCCTCGACGCGATCCAGATTCTCGGCGGCAACGGCTACATCAACGAATTCCCGGCCGGGCGCCTGCTGCGTGACGCCAAGCTCTACGAAATCGGCGCTGGCACCAGTGAGATCCGGCGCATGCTGATCGGCCGCGAACTGTTCAACGAAACCCGCTAAACGGAGCTGTCCATGGCTATCCTGCATACCCAGCTCAACCCCCGTTCAGCGGAGTTCGCCGCCAACAGCGCGGCGATGCTCGAACAGGTCGACGCCCTGCACACCCTGCTCGCCCACGTGGCGCAAGGTGGCGGTGCGAAAGCCCAGGAACGCCACACCTCGCGCGGTAAATTGCTGCCGCGTGAGCGGATCAATCGCCTGCTGGACCCGGGCTCGCCGTTTCTGGAAATCAGCCAGCTCGCCGCACACGCGGTCTATGGCGAAGACGTTCCCGCCGCCGGCGTGATCGCCGGGATCGGCCGGGTCGAAGGCGTCGAGTGCATGATCGTCGCCAACGACGCGACGGTGAAAGGTGGTTCGTACTATCCGCTGACCGTGAAAAAAACACCTGCGCGCGCAGACCATCGCCCAGCAGAACCGCTTGCCGTGCATCTATCTGGTGGACTCGGGCGGCGCCAACCTGCCGCGTCAGGACGAGGTGTTCCCGGATCGCGAGCACTTCGGCCGGATCTTCTTCAACCAGGCCAACATGAGCGCGATGGGCATTCCGCAGATCGCCGTGGTCATGGGCTCGTGCACCGCTGGCGGCGCCTATGTGCCGGCGATGGCGGACGAAGCGATCATGGTGCGCAATCAGGCAACGATCTTCCTCGCCGGCCCGCCGCTGGTGAAAGCCGCGACCGGTGAAGTGGTCAGCGCTGAAGACCTCGGCGGTGCCGATGTGCACTGCAAGATTTCCGGGGTTGCCGACCATTACGCCGAGAGCGACGAACACGCCCTCGCCCTCGCTCGCCGCAGTGTCGCCAACCTCAACTGGCGCAAGCTCGGTGAAGTGCAGCAGCGCACGCCGATTGCGCCGCTGTACCCCAGCGATGAGTTGTACGGTGTGGTTTCTGCCGACGCCAAACAGCCGTTCGACGTGCGCGAAGTGATTGCGCGACTGGTCGACGGCTCGGTGTTCGATGAATTCAAAGCCTTGTTCGGTACCACGCTGGTGTGCGGCTTCGCTCACCTGCACGGCTACCCGATCGCGATCCTCGCCAACAACGGCATCCTTTTCGCCGAAGCCGCGCAGAAAGGCGCGCACTTTATCGAACTGGCCTGCCAGCGCGGCATTCCGCTGCTGTTCCTGCAGAACATTACCGGCTTCATGGTCGGGCAGAAATACGAGGCCGGCGGCATCGCCAAGCACGGCGCGAAGCTGGTGACGGCGGTGGCCTGCGCCAAGGTGCCGAAATTCACCGTGATCATCGGCGGCAGTTTCGGTGCCGGTAACTACGGCATGTGCGGGCGCGCTTATGATCCGCGTTTCCTGTGGATGTGGCCGAATGCGCGCATCGGCGTGATGGGTGCCGAGCAGGCCGCGGGCGTACTGGTGCAGGTCAAACGCGAGCAGGCTGAACGCAGCGGCCAAGCCTTCAGTACGGAACAGGAAGCCGAGATCAAACAACCGATTCTCGATCAGTACGAAGAGCAGGGTCACCCCTACTATTCCAGCGCACGACTGTGGGACGACGGCGTCATCGATCCGGCGCAGACTCGTGACGTGCTGGCTCTGGCCTTGTCCGCGTCGCTGAACGCGCCTATCGAACCGAGCCGCTTCGGCGTGTTCCGGATGTGATGCTTTTTTGTGGGAGCGAGCCTGCTCGCGAAGACGGTCTGTCAGCTCCGGATACTTCGACTGATACACC
>NZ_JABULD010000064.1:0-8721 GCF_014060985.1 Pseudomonas sp. MD195_PC81_125 | reverse complement strand
TCGCTCCCACATTCGGTCCCTGTTCTCCTGCGGGAGCGAGCCTGCTCGCGAAGGCCAGCCCTGTCACCCATGATTCGCGCCACCGGCCGAAATCTTTTTTTTGCCGCAGGGTTTGCATTGCCCAGGACGTTCCGTTACTATCCGCGGCGTTAGTACCAAGCTGAAAGTCAATTCCGGTCGAACACATCCCCACGGTCAACCTTCTTCCCAGAAGCCCTTCACCGAAAAAAGCGGGAACGACCCCTCGATGGTTTCCAGGTAAATCTTGCGCCAGCACAGCCTTTGAATGAATGCAAAGGGTGCTGCGAAGACCACTTACTCTGACCGAACCAACCTGCAAATTGATCAGGATCTTCACCCCGGGCCCAGAACCTCTGCCCTCGATGTGTTGCCTGTCCTCCTAAGTACCTACCTGCCAGCCCAAGCGCGCCAACTTAATAGCGCTTCAAACTGGCTGCTTTGTTCCAGTCGGGTTCTTTGTTCGACCAATGGTGGTCGACATTACTGGAACGTTTTAACGTTGCACGGTTCTTATCCGTGTCATTTGTAGGAACACCTAATAACTATGTCTACTCAAATCCAGACTCAGGATGCCATTCGCACCCTAACCAACGCTTTTGCCCCAATGAACTGCCTGATCATGGCCGCTCGCAAAGGCTGCTTCAGCTTCACCGTGGTCAATGAACACGGAATCGCCCGCCACAGCGAGCGTCTGTACCCCGATCAATACTCCAGCGCCGAGCCGCTGCAGGCCATTATTGATCGTACGCGTCAGGCGTTGATTGCCTGAGAGCCGAAAAGGCTGCAAAAGCAAAAACCCCGCACACAATGCGGGGTTTTTTATTGCCCGATGTTTCGCTTTTAGCCGCCGGTGCCTAAGCACCATCGGATATAACGCTTTTCGCTCGCTGTTGGAAATATTTTAAAAACAGGCCTTTACGTCGTGAATATGACACTACACTTCAACTCAAGCGGCTTGATCCGCTTCCGGCGAGCCTGAGTCGATCCACCGCTGCCAAAGCCCCTTCAGGTTTCGCCGCCCCATTACAAGAATCGAGGGCATTATGGGTATCGCTGCCAGCGAACTGTGTCGCTACGTGATCCGTCCCACATTGATTTATCTGGGACGTCACTGCGCAACCGCCGAATCCCTGCTGCTGGGGATCGCCGCCAGCCAGTCCGCCCTCGGCTCCGCCCTGCATGATCGGCGTGGCCATGGCCTCTACCGGATTGCCGAGCATCGCCACCAAGCCCTTTGGGATCACTACCTGGCTCTGGATCCGGAGCGCGCGAGCCTTGTTCGCGGTCTCGCCAGCCAGCATGCTTTTCTTAGCGGCCCGCACCTGGAATTGACCGTCAATCTGCGTTACGCCACCGCCATCGCCTGGCTGCTGGTAGAAGAACAACACCCCACCCTCCCCGCCCCGGGGCGATCTGCTAGGCATGGCGCGAATCTGGCGTCAGACCTTCCAGCCGCAAGGCCGTCTGCGCGACTTCACCTACGCTTGGCAAACGTGTGTTTCACCGGTGAATCAGGTCGCTTGTTGACTGGCGAGTTTTGAAAGATCGCTCAACAGGTCGCGAATCTGGTCGGATTGTCCTACAAAACCGCTCTAACTCAAGGCATAGGGACTATAGCGCTGGAACGAAAATGTTGGTAATTTTCGCCCCGGTGATCACCAGGAGTTCTAATAATGAAAAAAGTCATGCTCAAAACCACCCTTAGCCTCGCCGTTACCATGGCATCCACCCAGATCTTCGCAGCTGGCTTTGCCATCAACGAACACAGCATCAGCGGGATGGGTACTGGTTACGCTGGGCGATCCTCTTCTGCCGACGACGCAAGCACTGTTTATGGCAACCCTGCCGGCATGTCGCGCCTCACGCGTGAACAAGTCACCGGCGGTGTTGCATTCCTCGATGCCAAGACCGATATCAGCGACGCCAGCTCCAGCCCTAACGGCGGCAGCAACAAAGGCGACATGGTGCCCTTCACCTCCGTACCTATGGGCTTCTACGTCAAACCGATCGACGAGCATTGGGCATTCGGCCTCGGCGTTTATGTGCCGTTCGGCCTGATTACCGACTATGAAAAAGGCTTTGGCGGCCGTTACTTCGGCAGCAAGTCCGAAGTACAAGTCATCACTTTCCAGCCAACTGTCAGCTACAAGTTCAACGATGTGGTGTCGATCGGTTTCGGTCCGACCATCAACCGTATCGACGGTACGCTGGAATCCAACCTGTCGATCACCCAGGCCGCGCCGGACGGCAAGGTCAAGATCAAGGGTGACGACACCGCGCTGGGCTACAACATCGGCGTGCTGGTACAAGCCACCGACACCACGCGTCTGGGTCTGACCTACCACTCGAAAGTCGATTACAAGCTCGAAGGCAACACCAAGGTCAATTACAGCGTGTTGGGCGCAGTCGGTCTGGGCGCCGAGCAGAAGTACGACGCTTCGCTGAAGATCACCACCCCTGAATCGGTGGACTTCTCGGTGACTCAGGCGATCAATGATCGCTGGAACGTCTACGCCGGTTCGACCTGGACCCGCTGGAGCCAGCTGAAGAAGATCACCGTTGAAAACTCCGGCGTGCAGCCGCTGCTGGCCGGTCAGTTCGGCGAGATCACTGAAGAGCAGAACTGGCACGACTCCTGGGCTTACGCCGTGGGTACTTCGTACCAGCTGAACAAGGAATGGGTACTGCGTACCGGTCTGACCTTCGACCAGTCGCCGACCAACAACGTCGACCGCTCGCCACGCATCCCTACTGGCGACCGCACAATCTTCAGCATCGGTGCCGGCTGGAGCCCGACCGAAGACTTGACCATCGACGTGGCTTACTCGTACCTGAAAGAAGAGTCGGTCAAGGTCCACAACCAGAACAATCGTGGCCAGACCTACGACGCCAAGTATGAAAACTCGGCAAACGGTTTCGGCGTCGGCGCTACCTACCGCTTCTGATGCTGCACGGCGAAGCTAAACCCTCGCCCACAGAAAAGCCCCGCTCTCTTTGCAGAAAGCGGGGCTTTTTTGTGCCTGAGATTTACAACCTGTAGGAGCTGTCGAGTGAAACGAGGCTGCGATCTTTTGATCTTTGTTTTTTAAGATCAAAAGATCGCAGCGTTCCGCAGCTCCTACAGGGTCAGGGTTGCAGTGGTTTTGAGGCAATGGCCTTTTCAACTGCCGCGATAAACTCCGGATCATCCGGCTTGGTCAGGCTGGAGAAATTCGCGATCACCTTGCCCTGACGATCAATCACGTACTTATAGAAATTCCACTTCGGCGCACTGCTCTGTTCGGCCAGCACCTTGAACAGATGAGTCGCATCGTCGCCTCGGACCTTCTGCGGCTCGGTCATGGTGAACGTCACGCCGTAGTTGGCGTAGCAGACCTTGGCGGTTTCGGCGCTGTCCTTGGACTCCTGCTTGAAGTCATTGGACGGCACGCCGAGCATTTCCAGGCCTTGCGCCTTGTAATGCTGATTGAGCGCTTCGAGGCCCTCGAACTGGGGGGCGAAGCCACAGAAACTGGCGGTATTGATCACCACCAGTGGTTTGCCGGCGTAGCGCTGGCACAGATCGACGGATTCCTTTGCGCGCAACTTGGGCAACGAACCTTGCAGCGCCTCCGGGCAATCAGCCGCCTGGGCCAGTCCGGTCAACGCCATCAGCAACGCAGGTACAGCACACCAGCGCATGAGCATGTCGGGCATCCTTTGAGCAGTCATCAGACTCCCGACGTTACTCGCCATCCAAGCCTACAAGCAAGCGCCCAGGCCCAACTGCATCAACGCCAGGCCGCCCTGATGCCAGCCCCACCACACCAGCGCCAGCAACAGCGCGCCGAGTGCGGTAAAGACGATGCGCGGCCAGGAACGCTTCATACGGCGCCGACCGCCGGCTGCAGACGCGCCACCGGACGCTCGCGTACCGGCCAGTTCAGCGCGGCCGCCAGCAGACTCAAGAGAATCGCCACTTGCCAGATCAAGTCATAACTCCCAGTACGGTCATACACCACGCCACCCAGCCAGCCGCCGAGGAACGAGCCAAGTTGATGAAAGAGGAACACGATACCGCCGAGCATGGACAGATTGCGCACACCAAATAAGGTCGCCACCGTGCCGTTGGTCAACGGCACCGTCGACAGCCACAGGAAGCCCATGGCCATGCCGAACAGGTACGCCGAAGTCGTCGTCACCGGCAGCCACAGGAACAGCACGATCACCACTGCACGCAACAGGTACAACGCCGTCAACAGACGCGGCTTGGACATGCGCCCGCCGAGCCAGCCGGCAGTGTAAGTGCCGAAGATATTGAACAGACCGATCAGCGCCAGCACCGTGGTGCCGACGGTTGCCGGCAGATGTTGATCAACCAGATAGGCCGGCAGATGCACACCAATGAACACCACCTGGAAGCCGCAGACGAAAAAGCCGAATGCCAACAGCCAGAAGCCCGAGTGCGAACAGGCTTCGCGCAGTGCTTCAGACAAAGACTGCTCATGGCCCAGCACCGGCAGCGGCTTGTCCTTGAGCATGCTCACCAGCGGCACGATCAGCGCCACCAGCAGGCCCAGCACCAGCAACGCCGCCGACCAGCCGAGCCAGCCGATCAAACCCAGTGTGCCCGGCAACATCGCAAATTGACCGAAGGAGCCGGCGGCACTGGCAATGCCCATGCCCATGCTGCGTTTTTCCGGTGGCACCGCACGCCCGACCACGCCGAGGATTACCGAAAACGAGGTGCCGGACAGGCCGATACCGATCAATAGACCCGCACTCAGCGACAAGGTCAGCGCCGAATCGGACAGACCCATGCACACCAAGCCCAGGGCGTAGAGTACGCCGCCGACCAGCACCACTTTGGCCGCACCGAATCGGTCAGCCAGCGCGCCAGTGAACGGCTGCGCCAGACCCCAGATCAGGTTTTGCAAAGCGATGGCGAAGGCAAACACTTCGCGCCCCCAGCCGAACTGTGCACTCATCGGCGACAGGAACAGGCCGAAGCCGTGCCGCACGCCCAATGACAACGCCAGAATCAGCGCACTTCCCAGCAACACCCAACCGCACGTACGCCACATCGATGTCATTGTTATTCTCCGTTCGCGGGTATATACCCGCTTAAATCCGGAAAAACCGGCCTTCAGGCCAGTTCGTCCAACAGTCGCAGCAAGGTTTCACGCTTCTCGGCGCCCAGGCGATCGATCAATCGCTGTTGCGCCGCTTCCCAGGCCGGCAGCGCTGCCGCAAGGCGCTGTGCACCGGTTTCGGTGAGCCGGACGATGCGGTTGCGCATGTCCTCGCCCTCGGCCAGCGCCACCAGGCCCTCGCCTTCGAGTACCCGCAGGTTGCGCCCCAAAGTGCTGCGATCCAGGCCCATGGCTTCGGCCAGTTCCGAGATGCTCGGTTGATTCAGACGCTGCAGGTTGCACAGCAAAGAATACTGGGCAACGTTGATCCCGAAGCCGTCGAGAGCGTCGTCGTAATGCCTGCTGACGCCACGAGCGGCGCGACGCAGGTTGGTGCACAAACACTGAGAAGGAAGCATGATGCGTGTATATACCCGCGACTGTGTTAAATCAAGTTACACATGAGTTTATCAATAAGGATTGTGGCGTCTGACACATCCCCATCGCTGGCAAGCCAGCTCCCACAGTTTTTTTGCAAGTGTTCAAAAAATCTGCAAACGCCCCAATACCTGTGGGAGCTGGCTTGCCAGCGATGAGGTCCGAACAGGCAACAGGCACCTGTCAGACCAACACAACCCCAACCAGCACCGCCACCTCCAGCAATTCCAGCAATGCTCCCGCCGTATCGCCCGTGGTCCCGCCCAACCGCCGCATCATCACCTGCCGCAGCCAGACAAACCCGACGAACGCGACAACCAGCGCAACAATCGCTTTCACCCCGGCAATCAGCAAGCAGGCCAGCGCACTTGCCCCCAGCACCCACCAACCGGCCCGGCGCGGCAGATGATCAGCCAACGCCTGCCCCAACCCACCCGCGCGAACATACGGCGTAGTCAGAAACAGCCCCAGCAACGCCGCGCGCCCCCAGCAGCGGCACGATGATCAACATCACCGCGTGCCCTTGCTCGACCAGCGCCAGCAACGCGCAAAACTTCAGCAGCAACACCAACACCAGCGTCACCACGGCAATCGGCCCGCTGCGCGGATCCTTCATGATCGTCAGCGTGCGCTCACGATCACCGAAACCACCAAGCCAGGCGTCGGCGCTGTCAGCCAGACCATCCAGATGCAGCGCGCCGCTGAGCAGCACCCACACCGCCAGCAACAGCGCCGCATGCAACAACAACGGCGCGCCGGCCAATACCAGGTTGAATGCCCAGAGGATCACCCCGAACAGCAGCCCCACCAACGGATAAAACAGCAGCGAACGCCCGAGTTGTTGCGGCTCCGGCATCCCCGGCAGACGAATCGGCAGGCTGCTGAGAAATTGCAGGGCGATCCACAGTGGCAGCATCTCAGTGACCTTCCTTGAGCACGCCATCGGCCTCGACGCTGAGCGCGAACAGCGAAGCATGCGCGACTTCGACATTGAGCAACTGCTCACGCGGCAAACCTCGCGCCTGCGCCAGCAACAGACGCATCACCCCGCCATGACTGATCAGCAGAACGCGTTCACCAGCATAGGCCTGATGCAACCGCGCAACCGCGCCCAGCACGCGCGCCGCAAAATCACTGACCGGCTCACCCTGTGGCGGCGTGAACGCATACGGATCGGCCCAGAACAACCCCAGCGCCTCGGCATCGGTCTCCATCAGTGCCACTGCGCTCTGCCCTTCCCAGGCACCGAAATGCAGTTCTTGCAGATCTTTATCCAAATGAACCGGCAGCCCCAACTGCTTGCCCAGGTCGGCGGCAAACCGCGCACAACGCTGCAGCGGCGAACTGACCAGTCGGTCCCACGGCCCGCCCGCGATCACCGCCGCACGCATCTGCGCCCAACCTTTTTCAGTGAGCGCATCATCTAGACTGCCGCGCAGCCCACCGCCCAGCTCAGTCTCACCGTGGCGCAGCAGGTCCAGACGCAACGTCATGCCGGACGATCCGCTACCGCCGCTTCAGCGAACGTCGCCATCTGCCCGTGCAGGTCGCAGGCCAGACGCAACAGCGGCACAGCCAACGCCGCCCCGCTGCCCTCGCCCAGACGCAAACCGAGTTCCAGCAGCGGTTCGGCATTGAGGGTTTCCAGCACGTGACGATGGCCCGGCTCGGCGCCACGATGGCCGAACAGCAGCCACTCGCGGCAGGCCGGATTTAGCCGCACCGCGACCAACGCAGCGACCGTGCAGATAAAGCCGTCGACCAGCACCGCGACGCCTTCCTGCGCACAAGCCAGGTACGCGCCGACCAGTGCGGCAATTTCAAAACCGCCGAGGTTGAACAGGGTTTGCAGCGCATCGCCACGTTGCGCCGCGTGCAGCGCCAGTGCGCGCTCGATCACTTGTGCTTTATGGCTGACGCCTTCGGCGTTCAACCCGGTGCCGGGACCGGTCAGGTGCGCCACCGGGCAATCGAGCAAGGCACACGCCAGCGCACTGGCGGCAGTGGTGTTGCCGATGCCCATTTCGCCGCCGATGAACAACTGTGCGCCGGCCGCTTTGGCTCGCAGCACACTGTCACGACCGGCCTGCAAGGCGAGTTCGCCCTGCGCCTGGGTCATCGCCGCGCCTTTGGCGAAGTTCGCCGTGCCCGGGCCGATGTTCAGATGACGCACGCCCGGCAGATTCAACGTCGGTGTCACGGTGCCCAGATCGACTACTTCCAGCTGCGCATCGAGCTGGCGCGCCAGCACGCTGATCGCCGCACCGCCGCTGACGAAGTTGAGCAGCATCTGCCCGGTGACTTCCTGCGGAAATGCGGAAACACCTTCCGCGACCACACCGTGATCACCGGCAAAAATCGCGATCCAGACCTGCTTGAGGGTCGGTTTGATCTGCCCCTGCAATCCGGCCAATTGCACCGCCACGCTTTCGAGGCGACCGAGGGAGCCGGCCGGTTTGGTCAGTTGCTGCTGGCGCGCCGCCGCTTGTTCAACGATCTCGGCATTCACGGATTGGCACGGGTTCAACCACCACGCTTGAGTCATAACGCAGGTCCTTTCAGGGTCAGGGGCAGGCCGGCGACGGTCAGGACGACTCGCTGACAACGCTCGGCCAGAGCTTGATGCAGCCAACCGGCTTCATCGACGTAGCGGCGAGTCAATTCGCCCAGCGGCACGACACCCATTCCGGTCTCGTTGCTGACAAAAATGATTTCTCCCGGCAATGACGCCAGGCCGTCCAGCAGGGCTTCACGCTCGGCGGCGAGCCGCGCGACGTCATCGAGCATCAGCAGATTGGTCAGCCACAGGGTCAGGCAGTCCACCAACAGGCAACGCTCGGCGCCGGCGTTTTCACGCAGGGCGCGGGCCAGTTCTACGGGTTCTTCGATCAGTGCCCATTCGGCCGGACGCCGGGCGCGGTGATGAGCGACCCGCTCGTTCATTTCACCGTCCAGCGGCTGGCTGGTGGCGATGTAAGTGACCGCCAGCTGGCTGTCGCTGGCGAGTTTTTCCGCCAGGCGACTTTTGCCGGAGCGGGCGCCGCCGAGGATCAGTTGGTGCATGGGGACATCCTGAAAATTAAGTGTTGAGGCAACCGGCCCCTTCGCGAGCAGGCTCGCTCCCACATGGAAATGCGTTCCAAAGTGGGGA
>NZ_JABULD010000538.1:0-2552 GCF_014060985.1 Pseudomonas sp. MD195_PC81_125 | reverse complement strand
AAAAAACAAAATCAAAAGATCGCAGCCTGCGGCAGCTCCTACAGGTTTACCGTGCGCACCCCGGAGTTATTACATGACGGCCCACGCCGACCTTTCGCCGACCCTCCAACTCGCCATCGACCTGATCCGCCGTCCGTCCGTGACGCCGGTCGACGCCGATTGCCAGAAGCAGATGATGCAGCGCCTGGGCGATGCCGGTTTCACCCTCGAACCGATGCGCATCGAAGATGTGGATAACTTCTGGGCCACCCACGGCAACGACGACGGCCCGGTGCTGTGCTTCGCCGGCCACACCGACGTAGTGCCGACCGGTCCGGTGACGGCCTGGCAGATCGACCCGTTCAACGCCGTCATCGATGAACACGGCATGCTCTGTGGCCGTGGTGCGGCGGACATGAAAGGCAGCCTGGCGTCGATGACCGTCGCCGCCGAGCGTTTCGTTGCCGACTACCCGAATCACAAGGGCAAGGTCGCGTTCCTCATCACCAGCGACGAAGAAGGCCCGGCACACCACGGCACCAAAGCGGTGGTTGAACGTATGGTGGCGCGCAAGGAACGTCTGGACTGGTGCATCGTCGGCGAACCGTCGAGTACCACGCTGGTCGGTGACGTGGTGAAAAACGGTCGTCGCGGCTCGTTGGGCGCCAAGCTCACCGTGCGCGGTGTGCAGGGCCACGTGGCCTACCCGCATCTGGCGAAGAACCCGATCCACCTCGCCGCCCCGGCCTTGGCCGAACTGGCCGCCGAGCATTGGGATCACGGCAACGATTTCTTCCCGCCGACCAGTTTCCAGATTTCCAACCTCAACTCCGGCACCGGCGCGACCAACGTGATTCCGGGTGATCTGGTGGCGGTGTTCAACTTCCGCTTCTCCACCGAATCCACCGTCGAAGGCCTGCAAAAACGCGTGGCCGATATCCTCGACAAACACAACCTGGACTGGCACATCGACTGGGCGCTGTCCGGTCTGCCGTTCCTCACCGAGCCGGGCGCGCTGCTCGACGCGGTATCGTCGAGCATCAAGGACATCACCGGCCGCGAAACCCACGCGTCGACCAGCGGCGGGACTTCCGACGGTCGTTTCATCGCGACCATGGGTACGCAAGTGGTTGAGCTGGGGCCGGTCAACGCGACCATTCACCAGGTCAACGAGCGTGTGCTGGCGGCCGATCTCGACGTGCTGACCGAGATCTACTACCAGACCCTGATCAAGTTGCTCGCCTGATGCTCGCGTGCCCGATCTGCAGTGAACCGCTGAACAGCGTCGATAACGGTGTGGTCTGGCCCGCCGGCCACCGCTTCGACCGCGCGCGCAGGGCTACCTGAACCTGCTGCCGGTGCAGCACAAGAACAGCCGTGATCCTGGCGACAACCAGGCGATGGTCGAGGCGCGCCGCGACTTCCTGAATGCCGGGCATTACGCCCCGGTGGCCAAGCGTCTGGCAGAACTGGCGGCGAGTTATGCGCCAGCGCGCTGGGTCGATATCGGTTGCGGCGAGGGTTACTACACCGCACAGATCGCCGAGGCCTTGCCAGGCGCGGATGGCTACGCGCTGGACATCTCCCGCGAGGCGGTGAAACGCGCCTGCAAGCGCAACCCGGCGCTCACCTGGTTGATCGCCAGCATGGCCCGCGTGCCGTTGGCGTCGGGCAGTTGCCAGTTTCTCGCCAGCGTTTTCAGCCCGCTGGACTGGGAAGAGGCCAAGCGTCTGCTCAGCGTCGGCGGCGGCCTGATGAAGGTCGGCCCAACCAGCGGCCACCTGATGGAACTGCGCGAACGCCTGTACGACGAAGTGCGCGAATACACCGACGACAAGCATCTGGCATTAGTGCCCGAAGGCATGGCGCTGGCGCACAGCGAAACCCTGGAATTCAAACTGACGCTGGACAAGCCCGAGGATCGCGCCAACCTGTTGGCGATGACACCCCACGGCTGGCGCGCCAGTGCCGAACGCCGCGCCGCAGTGATCGAACAGCCCGAGCCGTTCGTGACCACCGTGTCGATGCGCTACGATTATTTCGTTCTTCAATAACTTTTGGTCTCGGGCGAGTGCCCGGGGCCGGCTAAATCCGCGAATGGATTTTTCAGACCCGCAGTGAGGACATCCATGCGCCAACCGGATATCGAGATTTACCTGAAAGACGCCGACGTCGACCACAAGGCGATTTCCGCCTGGCTCGGTGAGGCTCTGGGCCCGTGCAGCGATTGGGTACAGAAAGGCCAGACCTACAAGTGCAAGGCCGGCAACATCCCGGTGACGTGGCTGCCGAAGGCCGTGGGCAAATGGAACAGCCTGTACCTGGAAAGCGATGCGACCCCATGGGACGACGACATCGCCTGCGCCCGCGCAGCCTTTGCCGCGCTGAACGTCGAAGTGCGTTGCGCGCCGGGCACCTGGGTCGAGGAAGAAGGTGAGGAAACGGCGGATCGCTGGATTCGCATCAGCGCCGACGGTGAAGAAGAAATCACCTGGAAGACTGCCTGAAAGCAAAAGATCGCAGCCTTCGGCAGCTCCCTACAGGGGAATGCATTCCAAACTGTAGGAGCTGCC
>NZ_JABULD010000228.1:0-1531 GCF_014060985.1 Pseudomonas sp. MD195_PC81_125 | reverse complement strand
ATTTCGGATAACATGCGGAACTTTTGCAAAAACGGTGATGGATTGTTGCTCTGAGCGATAAAAATTATTTCGGGATAAGACATGGTGTATAGGGCGCTACCTATCTACAATCGCCCGCACTGAATTCCCGGCACTGTTCAACCTTTATTAAGGAACTGGACAGGAAGTCGGGTGTCGAGCCGGCCGAAAGGCTTTCGAGACACCCAGGTGTCGGTGCCTTCCAACTTTCCGCACCAAATGGAATTGGTCTGTAACAAGGCCTTTGACCACGAATTCGAATAAGAACTGACCGCTGTCCCAAGGTTTTGTCGAGCGTCTGACGCGCGACGGGCGGCCCTTATTCAATCCAAAGAAAATGCCAACCCTTGGCAGGGTGAAGTGTTGGCGATCAAAACCCAACTGCATTGCGCAAGCTGCTTTAGAGGTCGTGAGATGAGTAAAAACAGGTACCCCAGATTACTAGGCCTAGTGCCGCTGCTCGGCACGTTGTTGCTGGGAGGCTGCAACATGACCCTGCTCAATCCAACGGGCCAGGTCGGCCTGGAACAGCGCAACCTGATCATCACCGCCACGCTGCTGATGCTGTTGGTCGTTGTGCCGGTTATCGTCATGACCTTCCTGTTCGCCTGGAAGTACCGCGCGTCCAACAAGGATGCCGTCTACACCCCGAAATGGTCGCACTCGACCAAAATCGAAGTGGCGGTCTGGACCATCCCGGTTCTGATCATCATCGCCCTGGGTTACATCACCTACATTTCGACCCACAAACTGGACCCGTACCGTCCGATTGAATCCGACGTCAAGCCGGTGACCATCGAAGTCGTTGCGCTGGACTGGAAGTGGCTGTTCATCTACCCGGAACAAGGCATTGCCACGGTCAACAAGATCGTGTTCCCGGCGCATACCCCGGTCAACTTCCGGATCACCTCCGACGCGTGATGAACTCGTTCTTCATCCCGGGCCTGGGCGGCCAGATATACGCGATGGCGGGCATGACCACCAAACTGCACCTGATCGCTGACCGCAACGCTGAAATGGACGGTATCTCCGCCAACTACAGCGGCGCTGGTTTCACCGGTATGAAATTCAAAGCGATCGCAACTTCTCAGGAAGATTTCGACGCCTGGGTAAGTGAAGTCAAAAAGGCACCTAAACAGCTTGAACAAGCTGAATACGCAGCCCTTGCCAAGCCAAGCCAGAACAATCCAGTCGAGCTCTACTCCTCGGTCACGCCGAACCTGTTCCAGACCATCGTCGACAAGTACGAAGGCATGAAACCGGGCAAGCCGCTGAAGCACGAGAAGAAAGAGAAAGAAGTGGCGGCAACGGACATGGACTCGAATTCGCATTCAGCTGCCGGGGCAGAGGAGTAAACGATGTTTGGTAAATTAAGTTG
The DNA here is from genome assembly GCF_014060985.1 of Pseudomonas sp. MD195_PC81_125. Lineage (NCBI taxonomy): Bacteria > Pseudomonadati > Pseudomonadota > Gammaproteobacteria > Pseudomonadales > Pseudomonadaceae > Pseudomonas > Pseudomonas sp. MD195_PC81_125. The sequence goes on along the minus strand of NZ_JABULD010000228.1, from coordinate 135 downwards.
GGAAGCGATCCCTTTCCACGAGCCGATCGTGATGGTCACCATCTCGATGATCGCGCTCGGTGGTCTGGCGTTGTTCGCTGCAATCACCTACTTCAAGAAGTGGACCTACTTGTGGACCGAGTGGCTGACGTCGGT
>NZ_JABULD010000012.1:0-7495 GCF_014060985.1 Pseudomonas sp. MD195_PC81_125 | reverse complement strand
CCGAGCAGGCCGATGTACGGGCCGCCAGCGATGGCGTTGGACAGGGTCGAGAGTTTTCGAACTGAGCGCCTGGTTCTCGCGGGTACGTACGCCGTCCATCGAGCAGCGAATGGCTTCGATGGTCGCTGCGGACACCGAAGAGGTGTCGGCGCCCTGCTCGCGCCGGGTGCGGATCTCCTTGACCGCCACCGCATACAGGCGCCACAGCGGCGAATGCTGCAGACGCTGGGCCAGGTGCGCGTCGTCGGCGAACATCTCCAGACGGGTACCGACCTTGGCGAACTGCTCGCGGAAATCCTCGTTGGCCTTGCTCACGCGGCTGAGGGTGCGGTTCTTGCGCAGCATGATGATCCACGACTGAAACATCATCAGCACCAGCACGGCGATGATCACCCAGGCGTCGACCGGCACCGCGTTGAGCAGGAAACCGAGGCTGCCGAAGCCGAAACCAGACTGTTCTTCGTCGACGCCGTAGGTCACCAGTTTCGACTCGGCACCTTGCGCGGTGGCATCGGCCAGCAGCAACGGCGCCGGGCGGGCAACTTTGGAAAGGCGCAGTTCGTCGATAGCCCCTACAAATAGCTGGTACGGGCCAGCGGCCAGGTCACCGCCAACCGCCATCACCGAATTGAACGCCGGCATCTCTTGAGCGAGAGTCGCACCCTCACGACCGTTGATGTACAGGCTGACTTTCGAACCTTCCGCGGTCAGCGCGACATGCTGCCATTGCCCTGGATTCAGCGGCTGAGTGGCCACGGCGCGCTGGCCGTCTATCTCCACAAACGGCACGCCTTGATTGACCCCGACCAGCAGACTGTTGGCGCCTTCGCGACGGGCCAGAATCAGTTGCTCGCCATTGGCCTGATCCAGCCGCAGCCAGGCACTGAAGGTGAACGCACTGCCAGCGCTGTGCTGCAACGACGGACTGGCCGGCAGCAACAACGGCTGGCCGCTGAACTGCAAGGCGCGCCCGACCACGCCGTCAATCGCCGCGCCGGTGGCACTTTGTGCAGTGTTGCCGTAGGCGGTGGTGTCTTTGGCCGGGGTGCCGGTGGCGCCGTCGAAGTGATACAGCGCGGTGTAATTCGGATCGAAGGTCAACTGGCCGTTGCCGGTCGCCGGAGCCTTCTGGTTGCCGTAATACATCCAGATGTCCTGACGCTGGCCGCCCTCGACATTCGGCACATCGACCCAGATCAGCGCCATGCCCATCAGCGCGTCGAAGCTTTCGATCTGGTGATTGAGCACGGTCTTGTCATCGGCGGCGACGAAGCGCAAATCCGCGCCGTCTTCCTTGACCCCGTCGAAGGTGAAATTGCCGGTGTGCAGGCGCACCAGCAGCGCGGTGCGGCCCAGGGCCTGATTGATCCCGGCGCCCTGCGGCGTGGTGTCGACGGCGATCTGTTTGCGGTAATGCCAGTCGTCCTGCCACCAGGCCTGCGCCGTGGCCGGGAGCACGAAGCCCAGGCAGATCAACAACGAAAGAATGAGGCGCTGCATGAACGTGCTCCTTTAGAACGTGGCTTGAAGGTTGAAGTGCAGGCGCGATGCCTGCTTCGAGGTGTTCGGCCCTTCGAGTAGCGGGTAGCCCCAGTCGAGGCTGCCGGACAGCCATTTGCTCAGGCTGGCGCGGGTACCGAGGCCGACGCTGGCCAGGGCGTAACTGGCGTCCTGGTCCGGTAACTCGTCGCGCAGGTACAGTTGCGCGCCTTCGGCAAAGGCGTAGAAGCGCCATTCCTGCATCCAGTTGCCGGCGTATTTCGCCAGCGACGGCGTGCGCAGTTCCTGACTGAGCAGCACGCCGTCATCCCCGGTGCGTTCAGCGGCCAGATAGCCGCGCACCGAAGTGGCGCCGCCGGCGGAGAATTGTTCGTTGGACACCAGTGGCCCCGACGCCAATTGGAACGCGCCTTTGCTCGCGCTTTGCCAATCGTTGTCGAAGGTCCAGGTGAAGGTGCTGTCGCCCTTGACCACCGCGAAACTCGGGTTGGCGCGGTAGCGTTTGTAGTCGAAGTCTTCGTCGGAACTGCCGTAGCCGAAGATGCTGCGGGTGGCCGCCACCAGGCTCAAACCGAGGCCGAGCTGACTCTTTTCGGTGTAACGGAAGCCGTTGTAGGCGAAGGTGAACGGCGCGTATTTCAGCGGCACCTTGTCGCTCTCGCCGGACAGGGTCAGGCGCTCGTCGAAATCCTTGAAGTCGATGCCGGCCGACAGCGAGTTCGACCAGTTGCCGCTGGACGGAAACGTGTAGATCGCCGACACGCCATAGGAATGGCCCTTGCCCAACACGTTGCTGCCGCCGAGGGTGGCGACATTGCTGTCGGACTGGTAACCGGAGAACTGCACGCTCCAGCGCTCGGTCAGCGGCGCGGTGTAGGACGCCGACCAGACCTTGGCGTTGTCGGTGTCCTGCGGCGCGGTGAAGTACGTCAGGTTGATGCTGTGGCCAAGCTGCCAGAGGTTGTTGTAGCCAAGGCTGGTCACGGCACGGAGCTTTTCGGTGTCGGCACTGTAGTCGTTGTTGAGGCCGACGCTGGCGCTCCACGGGTTCTGGTCTTCGACCTGCAAGTCGACGTCCATGGTCCCCGGGCGTTGACCTTCGCGCACCAGCGGCATGACCTGGCGCCCCGGGGTTTTATTGAGCTGCGCCAGTTCGCCCTGAACCTTGGCGAAGTCCGGCACTTCGCCCTCTTTCAGCGCCGGGACGTTGTCGCGGATGTCCAGTGGTGAATAGTGTTTGGCGCCGACCACGCGCACCCGGCCGACCTTGGTTTCGCTGACTTGCAGGTAGACGATACCGTCAGCCACTGCTTGCTCCGGCAACTCGACGAACACCGATTGATAGCCACGCTCCTGATAAGCCTTTTGCAGGGCATCGCGGGCGCCTTCGATGTCAGTCATGGCTTTTTGCGGGCCGAGAAACGGGTACACCGCCTCTTCAATCGCCCGCGCGTCGAGCACGGTGTTGCCGCGCACGAAGTATTCGTTGACGTCCACCAGACGCTGCGGCGCGGCATTTTCGGCAGCCTCTTCGGCGAATGCCGGTTGCGCGCCGGCCGTCACCAGCAGCCAGCCCCACAGCGCCAGCCGTGACGTGAAAATCTGATCCACACTACCCCCTGAATTCGCGATGACCTGTTGGCGCTGTCGCGCGCCTTGTGTGTTGCGTCAGTTGCTGACTGTCGAGGCACCGCTGTGCTTGCCGAGCCAGGTGTGCAGCAGCGCGAAGTTCAAGGAGAACTCAGGCATTTGCAGCAAGGCACCGCAGAACACTTCGCCGATGATTTTTTGAATGAGCTGCACCGCACGTGGCTCGTTGAGCAGCGTGGCGATGTCGCGACTGAGGACGTTGAAGCTCCAGACTTTCTGGTTCAGGCCAAGACCGACGAACCAGCGAAACAGCAGGTTGTAATTGAGCTGCTCATACAGCTGCTGTTCACTGGGCACGGAATACAGCAGTTGCAGGAGCAGGATGTGCATGACCGTTTGCGCGGGAATCAGCATGCCGGGCTCGGCATTGAGGTCATGCAGCAGGTCTTGGTGGGCCGCAAACAAGTCGTCGATCTGCGGGCGCAGCAACACCAGCGAATGGCCTGGCGGAATGTAGCTGGAGACCTCTTTCAAGGCGCCCTGCCAGTCATCCTGCGACACGATCCAGACCCACGGCGCACCGTAGCGATACACCGACACCGGCTTCTTGCGCGCCGCTTCGACGATCTTCGACAGCCGCTGATCGAGTTCCTGCATGCCCACTTTCGAGTAGCGTTCCATAGTCCCCATTGCCTCACTCCCGGCGTCCCGCCTCGGCTTGTGAAAAGCGCCCCGTTGGGCCCCTCAAGCGCGTTACATAGGCATGACCGGACTGGCGATGTGCTACCGAACTTTTGTCATGAAAGCTTCATTAATGACTCGGAGGAAAACGAACCGGCAAAAAAAACATGGAAGCCAGGTTCACTGCCATGTTTTTTGGATGACGCAGAACGTCAGTTTTCAAGTTCAAAGTCACCCTCGTAGAGTACGATTTCTTCAGGTCCTCTCGATTCACTGTCGGGATCGGCAGTCATTATAAGGTCGAATGTTCCAGTGATTTTCACCGCCTCTGCCGAGATGGTGGCCGTCAGGGAACCAGACTTCACGGTATACCTAAACATGTAATTTTCCTCCCTTGAGATAAATTTAATTACGGGCAATTGCGCATCTTCGAAGGTTTTTGTTCCCTCAAACTTCTCGATATTCATTGATAACGAAGTGTGAAATTTGGCACCAGTAGGTTTGCCTACTTTCACTTGAAAAAAATTGCCGACCTCGCTGAGATCAAGCTCACTGGCTTCAAAGCTCCCAAATTCGCTGGTATCGAATTCGAATTTACCGGTAGTCGCCATTTGCATCACCTATCTATAGAGGGCTTATCAATAACGCCTGAAAGTAATACTTGTCCCTTCAACGACGACGCGAGGGCCAATTATTGCGCGCAACAGAAATGCGCCGTCTACTGATAAAACCTGACAGTAGACGCGCCGGATATTGGTCACATGTTGTGCGATCTGGCCTTAGGTGTACGCCGGCCAGGTATCGACAATCTTGCCGCCACGCACCGCCAGCAGATCACCGAATTGCAGGAGGACGGCTTCAGTCTGGGTCGGACGCAGGAACACTTGATCCTCGACAGTCAGGCCCACGGCGTCAGAACCGTTGACCATTTCCTGATTCGAACTACGCCCATACACCCCATTACTCTGCAAGCCGGCGGGCGATTCGAACTCGGCCATCCAGTTGCCGCCGTAAATGAAAAAGGTCTGGCGCTGATTGACATCCCACCACGACAACAGCTTCGACCTGTCATCCAGCGCCGGGATGTTCACCGCACCGGTACTCTTCAGCACCGGGGTGGCGATGTAGGTCGCCGGCACGTGGTCAACCAGCGATGGCAGGTCGTAATGCGTCGGTTTGAGCATCGCCGTGCCCACCGACACTTCGGTGCTCAGTGTCTCGTTTTCGTGGATGCGGTAACTCGGGCTGCCGGCGGTGTTCAGACACAGGCTTTCGTTCCACAACGCCGGAAATTGCTGGCGAGTGAAATCCACGCAACGCTGATAAATCAGCATCACCTTGGCGAACAGTTCTTCCGGTGAGCCAAGTATCCCCGGCACGCCCATGCCCACAAACGGGTCGTAACCCATAAACCCGGCGAACACCAGGTGCTGCGGGTTGGCGCTGATCAGCGCGAGCATCTGCCTCAGCACACTCACATCACCGACCCCGCCGCGATGCAGGCCGACATCCAGCTCGATGTTGATCCGCATCCGTGTGCCCAATCCCTGCGCCAGCGCCAGGTACTGCTGCAGACGTTCGGGATTGTCGATCAGCCATTGCAGCTGCTTCGCCGGGTCGAACGGGCCTTTGTGGGTTTGATAGAACAGCTGTGCCGAACGCACCGGCAGCGGCTTGCCGAGCAGGATATCGGACTGGGGAAACATGACGGCATCGTGATTAAGGAACGGCTGGTGAAACGACATGAGCTTTTGCGTTCCGGCCCGTTGCGCGATGTAGCTCAACAGCCCCGGTGACGGCAGCGACTTTTCCACCAATCGCAATTGCTTGCCGCCGCGTCGCACCGACTGCATGACCACGTCGATGTTGTGGTCGAGGCGATCCAGATCGATCAAAAGCACCGGACGCATTGGTCCGTTGTCTTTCAACTCTTTATTCAGGGCGCGGAAATACTCGCTGTACGGGCCGCCATGATCGCCCGGTCGTAACCAGGCACCGACTCCCAGCAAAAAGGCGCCAACGCCCACGGTGCCCAGCATGAAACTGCGTCGATTGACCGCCATCAGCTCACCCCCAGAATTGACGACAGATGCGCGTTGAGAAAACGTCCGCTGGGGTCCAGTGCCTGGCGTACGTCGACAAACTCGCGCCAGCGCGGGTACAGCGGTTGCAGGGTGCGCGCATTGAGCGTGTGCAATTTGCCCCAGTGCGGGCGACCGTTGTACTTCCAGAAAATCGGTTCGATGGCGGCGAAGAAGTTGTGATGGTCCATCTGGTAATGCTGGTGCACCGAGATCGAACAGCTGTCGCGGCCCTCGAACATGCTCAGCGCAATGTCGTCGGCCTTGACGTAGCGGTACTCGATGGGAAACCAGGTGCGCAGGTCCTTGTCCTGAATCAGCTTGAGGATTTCGCGCAGGCAGGCCGGGCCGTATTCGGCGGGCACCGAGTACTCCATCTCGTTGAAGCGCACGGTGCGCACGTTGGCGTAGATGTCGAACGAGTCGCCGACCCGATCATCGAAACTCGCCAGATGCCGCAAACTGTTGAGCAACGAGGTGCGCAGGCCGGGGAAATCACTGCCGTACTTGTCGATCTTCTCGATCAGGGTCACGAACTCGTTGCCACCCTCCTCCTCGGGCGGGATCGGCGGCGTGGCCGGGTCGCCGGTTTCGTTGAGGGCGATGGACAAGGCGTAGTCGGAATGGGTGACCACGAGCATTTCCCAGTGCTGGTTGTCGCGGGTGTTCTTGTCGAGGTCTTCGAGCAACTCTTCGGTCCTGGCGATCCACTGGGTTTCCCGCAGACGATACGCCGGACGGTTTTGCAAGCGGATTTTAGTGGCAACACCCAACGCGCCGAGGGATACCCGGGCGGCATTGAATACGTCCGGATGACGCTGGCTGTCGCAGTCCAATACCTCGCCACTGGCGGTCACCAGTTGCATCCCGCAGACATGGGCCGAGTAAGACTGAAAGGTTTTGCCGGTGCCGTGAGTCGAGGTGGAAATGGCGCCGGCGAGGGTCTGGTAATCGATGTCGGCCATGTTCTGCAGGGCCTGGCCGATGTCCTTGAGCGGCTTGCCCATACGCGACATCGGCGTGCCGGCGGCGAATTCGGCTTGCAGGGTTTTCGGGTCGTGATCGAGCAGACCGTTGAAGTAGCTCAGCGACAGCAACGTGCCGTCGGTGGGCACCAGCGCACTGAAGGAATGCGCCGAGCCGACCGGACGAATCTTGCCCGGTGCCTGTTGGATGACTGCGATCAATTCATCCAGATTCTTTGGCGCTACCCGCGCCGCCGGCAGGCAACTCTGCCCGCCCGACCAGTTGCGCCAGGGAATCAGCCGTGGCGCGCGCATCAACTGGCCCAGCGCCGGATTGGAAGCCAGCGCGCTGAACGCGCCGACGATACTTGCCCGTTGCAACAACTGACGGCGTGTCAGATCCATGCTCATGCGCGCGCCCTTATTGTGGGAGGGGCTGATTGGCCATGAAGCCGATCAGTTGCAGGAATTGTTCTTCCGAACACTCGACGCACTGGCCCATCGGCGGCATGCCGTTGTAGCCGTTGATGGCGTGATCAAGCAGGGTGTCGGCGCCCTGCCGCAGGCGTGGTTCCCAGGCCTTGCGGTCGCCGGTCAGCGGCGCGTTGGCAGCCGGGTTGGCATGGCACAGCTGGCAGCTGTTGGCGTAGATCTGCGCCAGTGCCGGGTCGGAGGGCG
>NZ_JABULD010000489.1:0-1649 GCF_014060985.1 Pseudomonas sp. MD195_PC81_125 | reverse complement strand
ACCGGGACATCATCAGAAGCCGGTTGTTGTTGCTTTGGTACTTCCAACACTGCTGGATCTGGCAAACCTGCTTGAGTCAGCTGATGAGCCTTCTCTTTAGCAAAGTAGCCTAACCCCAAGCTGGTTATGAAGAAACCGGCGGCAAGTATAGCAGTAAACTTACTAAGAAAGGTAGAGGAACCTTGGCTTCCGAACACAGTATTTGAAGCACCTGCTCCGAAAGACGCGCCAGCGTCCGCACCTTTACCCTGCTGCAGCAAAACCAGAGCAACTACGCCCAATGCACCCAGCAGATGAAAAACGACTACGACTGTTTCCAGCATTTTTTCAGTTTCCCGCGGCGCGACAAATCGCACCGAACTCATCTGCATTCAGGGAAGCTCCACCAATGAGCCCCCCATCGATATCCGGCATGCCGAACAGTTCGACCGCATTGGCCGCCTTCACGCTGCCGCCGTATAGAAGCCGCACACCTCGCGCGACTTCAGAATTCTCTGCCGCCAACTGCTCGCGAATGGCTTTATGCACATCCTGAGCCTGTTGCGGCGTTGCAGTCAGTCCGGTACCAATGGCCCAGACAGGCTCGTAAGCAATGACTGCCTTGGCAAAGGCACCAACACCCAGCTCCTCGATGATGCTGCCCAGCTGACGCCCGACAACCTCAAGAGTTTTTCCGGCTTCGCGCTGCTCGAGGGTCTCCCCTACACACAACACCGGAATCAAGCCACATGCCTGTGCCGCTGCGAACTTGCGATTCAGCATCCCGTCTCGCTCGCCCATTATCTGGCGGCGTTCGGAGTGCCCGACAAGCACCAGGGAACAACCTGCATCCACCAACTGACTCGGCGCAATTTCACCGGTCAATGCACCTTGCATGGATTCCACCGCAGAATTCTGCGCACCGACCGAAATCGATTTTCCTTTCAAACCATCAATCACTTGATTGATATGCAAGCAAGGCGGGAATACCGCGACATCAACACCGCTTGGCAAGGCCAGATGACGAAGGCCGTTGATCAGCTCAGCGACGCTGGCGCGGGTACCGTGCATCTTCCAGTTACCAGCTACCATAGGGCGACGCATGCTGTACCTCGTCGGTCAAAGTGGGCGCAGATGTTACCCAACACAATCATGGCTGGCAAGCCGAATCAGGCAGAAACTTCAGTTACCAGTTTTGCCAGTTCTTCGGCGTAGCTGCGAACCTGAGTTTCATCCTCGCCTTCGACCATCACACGCACCAATGGCTCTGTGCCGGACTTGCGTAGAAGCACGCGACCACGACCCGCCATTGCCTGGGTTACACGCGCACTGGCCTCCTTGACCGCCGGGTGCTCGAGCGGACTTTCGCCACCACCGAAACGCACATTGATCAGTATCTGAGGGCACTTGCGCAACGCCTGACGCGTTTGGGCAAGACCTTCATTGCGGGTTTTCAGTGCCATCAGCACCTGCAACGCAGCAATGATTGCATCACCAGTGGTGGTGTGATTGAAGCAGACGATATGCCCCGAGTTTTCACCACCTACCAGCCAGTTGCGCTCCAGTAGTTCGGCGATCACATAACGGTCACCGACATTGGCACGAATGAATGGAATCGAGAGTTCTGCCAGAGCGAGCTCCAGACCGAGGTTACTCATCAGCGTGCSACT
>NZ_JABULD010000513.1:0-5541 GCF_014060985.1 Pseudomonas sp. MD195_PC81_125 | reverse complement strand
AAACAAAAAACGGGCCTGCTTGCGCAGGCCCGTTCTCATGGGGTGGCTTGAAAAATCAGCGCATCAACTGTTGATCGCTGCCTGTTCGTTCTCCAGAAACTCTTCTTCCAGCAGTGCGTCATTCGCCTTGCTGAATGGCACGATGGCGGCGCGGGGTTTGCCCCGCAGTTTGCCAAACAGGTGCTCCAGCGCATGTTCCAGTTTTTCGGCTGCACCGTCGATCGCCTGTTCCAGCGAATCGGCTTTATGGGTGACGGAAATCGGTTGATGGCCTTTTGGCCGCGCTTCCAGTTGGCAGCGCAAGTCATGGGGACCTGGTTTGTCGCCGTTCTCGTCGCTCAGGTGGACTTCGACACGGGTCAGGTCTTCTTCATAACGGTCGAGCGTGCTCTCAATGGTTGTACGTACCCACTCCTCCAGTCGTTTACTGCTTTGAATATGGTTATCGCTGTTGACTTGGATTTGCATAGTTCATCCCTTATTTCAGCTAGCTCGCGAGAGGCCTTGAATTGAATTTCCTGACCCCTTGGTTACAACAATCGGCCCGACTGACGAACATTTCAACCCCTGAAAAAAGATAAATATTCATTCGCAAAAAAAAGCCGGACAACCGAGCAAGTCACTGGTAAGGTCGGGAGTTGGGTTGCCTCGCAACCCTGCAAAATCTGCTCACAATTGCCCGTCGTTCAACGGATGTAAACTGCGGAAAATCCCCGCTTCCTCCACCAGCCAGTCATGCACCGCACGCACGCCCGGATGGCTCAATGCCCCCGGCGCATAGAGCAATACATAGCGCTTGTGGTTCGGTACCGACAGGCCGAACGGCACGATCAACGTCCCGCGCTCCAGCTCATCGTTGAGCAACGTGCGCCGGGCAATCGCCACGCCCATACCGGCGATAGCCGCTTCGATGGTCAGGTGATTGCGATTGAACGTGTGCCCCCGCCGTACGTCGGCGCCTTCAAAGCCAATCGCATTCAGATAGAACTCCCACTCCGCGTATTCATAACTGCCGCGCCAGGCGGTGATGTCGTGCAACAACGGGAAATGCACCAGATCCGCCGGCCCATGCAGCGGCGGGCGCCCGCGCAACAGGCTCGGCGCACACACCGGAAAAATCTGCTCATCGAGCAAGGCTGTGGATAACAGCCCCGGATAGCTGCCGTCGTTCAGATCGATCGCCAAATCGAAGTCACCCTCGTGCAACGGCACGCTGCTGTCCTCGGCCACCAGCCGTAACTGGATGTCCGGATAGCGCTGTTGCAGGCGCGGCAGACGCGGAGTCAGCCATTTGCTCAGGAACGACGGAATCGAACGCACCCGCAAAATCCCGCTGATCATCCCGGCATCCAGACGACGCAATTCAGCATCGATGTTGCCGTAGGCCTCATTGACGGTGATGGCCAGCCGCTGGCCTTCCGCACTCAACTCGACACCCCGCGCCCGGCGATGAAACAGGCGAAAGCCCAGACGCTCTTCCAGCTGGCGAATCTGCTGACTGACCGCCCCCGGGGTGATGTGCAGCTCTTCCGCGCAACGGGTGAACGACAGGTGCCGCGCGGCACAGGAAAACACCTGCAGCCAGACGTAGGTCTGGGCGTGCAATTGACGACTCATCGTTTAGTCCTGCTAAAGGCTTTCTTAGGAAGTTTCGTTGGTCACGTAGGACCGAGGTAGGCAGTATCGCCGACATTGCGCTTGTCCTACAAAAAATGGCAGCGATTCCTACTCCATTGCTTGTAAGGGTTTAGCATGGCTATCAGTGTTTTTGATCTATTCAAAGTCGGCATCGGTCCGTCCAGTTCCCACACCGTCGGCCCGATGCGCGCTGCTGCGACCTTCGCCCAGGCGCTGATCGAGCACCGCCTGCTCAACGATGTGCGTCGGGTGGAAATCCGTTTATACGGCTCGTTGTCGGCCACCGGCGTCGGCCACGCCACCGACCGCGCCACCGTCATGGGCCTGATGGGCGAATGGCCGGACAGTATTGATCCCTCGACCATCGACCCACGCATCCAGCAACTGCGCGAAAGCGGCCAGTTGCTTCTGGCGGGTCAGAGAGAAATTTCCTTCAACTGGCAGCACGATCTCCTGCTACTGGACGAAAGCCTGCCCTACCACCCCAACGCCATGTCGCTGACAGCCTTTGGCGAAAGCGCCGAGCTGTTCACGCAAACGTACTACTCGATTGGCGGCGGTTTCATCATCGAAGCGGCGGAAGCCGAGTCCGGTGTGGCGCCGGCCGGCGACGTGGTGTTGCCGTACGATTTTTCCAGCGCCGCCGAACTGCTGAGCCTGTGCAAGCAGCACAACTTGCGCGTGTCGGAGCTGATGATGGCCAACGAACGGGCCTGGCGCAGCGACGCTGAAATCCGTAACGGCCTGCTGCACATCTGGTCGGTGATGCGCGAATGTGTCGAACAGGGCCTGCGCCACGAAGGCATCCTGCCCGGTGGGCTGAACGTGCCGCGCCGCGCGGCGAAATTGCACCGCAGCCTGCTGGAAATCGGCAAGCCGAACGTGATCAGTTCGACGCTGTCGGCGATGGAGTGGGTCAATCTTTTCGCCCTCGCCGTTAACGAAGAGAACGCTGCCGGCGGGCGTATGGTGACCGCGCCGACCAATGGCGCGGCCGGGATCATTCCGGCCGTTCTGCACTACTACATGAAATTCAATCCGGACGCGTCTGACGATGACGTGGTCGCGTTCTTCATGGGCGCCGCCGCTGTCGGCATTCTGTGTAAGAAAAATGCCTCGATCTCCGGCGCTGAAGTCGGCTGCCAGGGCGAGGTCGGTTCGGCCTGTGCGATGGCCGCGGCGGGCCTCGCTGAAGTGCTGGGTGCGACTCCGGAACAACTGGAAAACGCCGCCGAAATCGGCCTGGAACACAACCTCGGCCTGACCTGCGACCCGGTCGGCGGCCTGGTGCAGGTGCCGTGCATCGAGCGCAATGCCATCGCCGCCGTGAAGGCGATCAATGCCACACAAATGGCCCTGCGCGGCGACGGCAAACACTTCATTTCTCTCGACCGGGTGATCCGCACCATGCGCGACACCGGCGCCGACATGCACGACAAATACAAAGAGACTTCACGGGGAGGCCTGGCCGTGAGCTGGGTGGAGTGCTGACGCGCATTCCCTGACCGCCCCGGCAGGCCGCAACTTGCGGCCTGCCAACCGTGAGCCCGAGCAAAAATAATAACGAGGCAAAAACGATGACCGATGTACGTACACCTGCTGCCGAAAATCCCGCTGTAGATCGCACACGCAACACCGACGCTGCCCACAAGGACTGGAGCAAATCCGACACCACCTGGATGCTCGGTCTGTATGGCACCGCCATCGGTGCCGGCACTTTGTTTCTGCCGATCAACGCCGGTGTCGGCGGTTTCTGGCCATTGCTGATTCTGGCGTTGCTGGCGTTCCCGATGACCTTTTTCGCCCACCGGGGCCTGACCCGCTTCGTGCTGTCCGGGCGTTCCGGCGACATCACCGAAGTCGTCGAAGAACACTTCGGTATCGGCGCCGGCAAGCTGATTACCCTGCTGTATTTCTTGGCGATTTTTCCGATCCTGCTGGTGTACAGCGTTGCACTGACCAACACCCTGAGCAGTTTTCTCGAACATCAATTGCACATCGCGCCGCCACCTCGGGCAATCCTGTCGCTGGTGCTGATCCTCGGCCTGATGGCGATCGTGCGCTGCGGCCAGAACGTGATCGTCAAAGCCATGAGCGTGCTGGTTTACCCATTCGTCGCCGCGCTGCTGTTACTCGGCCTCAGTCTGATTCCGAACTGGAACGGCGCGTTCTTCGCCAGCGCTCAAGAGGCAATGCCGCTGTCGACGTTCCTCAAGACCCTGTGGCTGGCGATCCCGGTGATGGTGTTCTCGTTCAACCACTCGCCGATCATCTCCGCCTTCGCGGTCGATCAGAAACAGCGTTACGGCGCGGAGGCCGAACGCAAGAGCAGCGGCATCCTCGCCATGGCCCACGGCATGATGGTGGTGACGGTGATGTTCTTCTGCTTCAGTTGCGTACTGGCGCTATCGCCGGCCGATCTTGCAGCAGCGAAGGCGCAGAACATATCGATCCTGTCGTACCTGGCCAACCACTTTCAGACCCCGGTCATCGCTTACGCCGCACCGCTGATTGCGCTGGTGGCGATCACCAAATCCTTCCTCGGCCACTACATCGGCGCCAGCGAAGGCTTTCAGGGCATGATCGTCAAGAGTTTGCGGGGCCGTGGCAAAGTGATGTCGGCGAGCTGGCTGAACCGTGCGACCGCGCTGTTCATGATCCTCAGTTGCTGGGCCGTCGCCACCTTCAACCCGAGCATTCTGGGCATGATCGAAACCCTCGGCGGGCCGGTGATTGCCTGCCTGTTGTTCCTGATGCCGATGTACGCCATCCGCCGGGTGCCAGCCTTGCGCCAGTACTCGGGACAGGCCTCCAACGTGTTCGTGGTGCTGATCGGCCTGATTGCACTGTCGGCGATCATCTACTCGGTTCTGCCCTGAAACGGGCCATAAATGACGAAGGCGAGCCAGGGGCTCGCCTTTTTTACGCCGTATCCATTGTCCAACAATTTTCCCGGCACAGCCCTTGCTATGACCTGTGCAGGAGCTGCCGCAGGTGCGATCTTTTGATCTTTGTGACCGAAATCAAAACACTGAAGATCAAAAGATCGCAGCCTGCGGCAGCTCCTACACGAAGCAACAACACAGGCCACGGAATGGCCGATGGTCCGGTATGGCGAACCAACCCGATCACGGCCGGTCAACAACTGCACGTTCAATCAGGCGGTGACGCATCATGGACAACCCTTTTCAGATCATTACCGATGCCTTCGCGCCGGACTATCAGATCAACCTGAGCATTCAGGGGCTGGACGGCAGCATCATGCTGACCCTGTCCAACAGCGGCCGGATCGTCGCCAAACGGATGATCAGCGCCGAACAGCGCAACGACCCGTTACGGCTCAAGCGGCTGGTGCAAAGCATTCAATTCGGCATTGCCATCGAACAGGGCCACAGTGCCATGGCGATCCTCGAAGCGATGACCAGCGGCGACGGGTTGCCCCCGCCACCGCAGCAGAACGGCCAGCCTCGGCCGTCGATGGGCCTTTAAAGCTCGCCCTTCTCGATCTCGGGGTGTTCACCGGAACCGGCGCCGAGTTTGCGTTGCGGTTTTTCGATCTTCACCGACGGGAATTGCGACGAGGCGTAGCGCACCACCAGAATCGAGAACGCCAGCAGCAGAATGCCGCCGCACAGGTAGATGATGCCCATGTCCGGCGGATTGTGGTGCGAGACGTTGGAGATCAGCAGGCGGGTCAGCGCAGTGATCGCCACGTAGATCAGAAAGCGCACTGGCATGTGGTTGGTCTTGAAGTAAATCCCGACCATTGCGCCCAGTTCCAGATAGATGAACAGCAACAGAATGTCATCGATCTTGATGTGGCCTTCTTCGAGCATGCCGAGAAATTCCATCACCGCCGCCCACGCGGTCACCGCACCGATGGCGAACAGTGCCAGGTAGTGG
>NZ_JABULD010000639.1:0-12029 GCF_014060985.1 Pseudomonas sp. MD195_PC81_125 | reverse complement strand
GGGCGCGCGCTGAGAAACGCGCCCGGCACCGCTGAAGAATCCCGTCGCAATCAGCCGACCGAAAAACGCCAGACGTCTTCGGAGGGGATCGGCTTGCTTGAAGAAAGTGGCTTTCCGCATGCGGTATCACCGAAAGCGGAGCAATGAGGGGCTCACAAGGCCAATTCGATAACGTCTGATCAAGTCGGAAACAACCATGCTGATGAACACTCCACGCTTCACGCTCAAACCTTTGGTGGCAACGATTTCTCGTCACCGTTTTGTTCCGTTGTACCTGGTGGCCATGGGGATGGGCGCCGGGACCGTGCAAGCCGCCGAGGACGACAACGTCGCCGTTCCCGCTGCAGCCGCAGTGGTGGCACCGACCACACAATTGCAACGGGTGGAAGTGACCGGCTCGGCGATTCGCCGGGTCGATGCGGAAACGGCCGTGCCGATCACCATTCTGAAAGCCGATGAGCTGCGCAAACAGGGCGTGACTACCACCGCCGAACTGGTGCAGCGGATCACCGGCAGCCAGTCGATAAACAACAGCGCCGGCTCGGTCGGCGCCGCCACCGGTGGCGCTTCGTTTGCCGACATGCGCGGCATCGGCGCGAACAAGACCCTGGTGCTGCTCAACGGTCGGCGCCTGGCCAACAATGCCTTGTCCGGCACCAACTCGGCCGGCGGCGCGGTGGATCTGAACATGATCCCGTTTGCCGCCATCGAGCGCGTGGAGGTTCTGCGCGACGGCGCATCAGCCCTGTACGGCACCGACGCCATCGGCGGCGTGATCAACTTCATCACCAAAAAATCCCTGACCGACGGCCAGCTCACCCTCGGTGGCGAAACCCCGACCCACAGCGGCGGCGGTGCCACCAAAGACATGAGCGCCAGTTGGGGCTATGGCGATCTGGAAGAAGACCGCTTCAACGTGCTCGGCGTGTTCAACTACAACAAGCAACAGAACCTCGACGCCAACGACCGCTCCTTCGCCCGCGACTACGACCCTGGTCGTGGCCTCGATCAGACCTCCGGCACCGCGTTCCCCGGCAACTACAGCCAGAACGGCAACGCCACCAACCCGTTGGCCAACAGCAATTGCAACGGGCCGAACCTGGTCGCGCGCGATGGGCTGTGCCGCTTCAGCACCCGCGAATACATCGACCTGATTCCGCAAACCGAGAAGACCTCGTTCTTCGGCAAGACCACCGGCAAACTCGGCGACGATCACAACGTCAACCTCGAATACTTCTGGTCACGCAACAACAACGCCACCGCGGTTGGCCCGGCCCCGCTCACCGGCCTGAGCCTGGATTCCTCGTCGCCGTACTACCCCGGCAACGGCATCACGCCAGCCCCCACGGGCTTCGCCCTCGACCCGACGCAACCGGTCGATGTGAACTGGCGCGAAACCGCCGCCGGCCCACGGGAATCGAAAGACCAGAACACCAGCCAGCGCTTTCTGTTGAGCTTCGACGGTCTGGTCGGCGGCTGGGATTACAACGTCGGCGCCTCGTACAACCAGAACAAAATCGTCTCCAGCGTCACCAGCGGCTATGTCAGCGATCAGGCGATGATCGATGGCCTGGCCAGTGGTCTGCTCAACCCGTTCGGCCCGCAGACCAGCGCCGGTCAGCAATACATCGATCAAGCGATGTACCACGGCGCCTACTCCACCGCCGTCGGCCGCGTGGCCGGTTTCGACGGGCGGGTCAGTCGCGAGATCGGAGACTGGTTCGGTGCCGGGCCGGCCGGTCTGGCGCTGGGTGGCGAGTACCGCAAAGAGAAGTTCCATCAGGATTTCGAGTCGTTTGCCGGTGACATCCAGAGCCTCGGTATCGACCCGGCCGGCAGCGTCGAGGGCGACCGCAGCGTGAAAGCCGCGTACGCCGAAATCAATGTGCCGGTGCTCGACAGCCTCGAACTGTCCGCCGCTGTGCGTCACGACAAATACAGCGACTTCGGCAGCACCACCAACCCGAAATACTCGTTCCGTTATCAGCCGCTCAAAGAGCTGGTGGTGCGCGGCGCGTACAGCGAAGGCTTCCGGGCGCCGTCGCTCTACGAGCTGTATTCGCCGCGCAGCATCACCTACACCCAGGGCTACTACAACGATCCGGTGCTGTGTACCGGCGGCGTGGTGCAACCGGGCGGCAACGGCGGGCGCGATTGCGGTCAGCAGTTCCTCAATCAGATCGGCGGCAATGAAGATCTGGCTCCGGAGAAGGCGCGCAACGTGACGCTGGGCTTCGTCTATCAACCGGTCAGCAACCTTTCCGTGGGCCTGGATTTCTGGTGGATTCATATTTCCAACCAGATCCAGCCGTTCCCCGAGTCCACCGTGTTCGATCAGGCCGGCAGCTACCCGGATCGCTTCGTGCGCAACGCCGACGGCACGCTTAACTACATCGTCACCGGCAATGCCAACCTTGGCATCGTCGAAACCAACGGCGTCGATGTGTCGCTGGACTACCGCTTCCCGAACACCCCTTACGGCCAGTTCGGTCTGGGGCTGCAAGGCACTTACGTGGACGAGTACGACTTCCAGAGCACCATCAAAGGCCCGTTCACCGACAAGGTTGGCGACTTCGAAGGGGACGGCGTGATCGCGCGCTGGAAACACAACCTCACCGGCAGCTGGACCTTCGGCGCCGCAAGGGCGTCGCTGACCAACCGCTTCACCACCGGTTACAACGACTACGACCGCGATACCCATGCCCGCGTGGCGTCGTATTCGGTGTGGGACCTGTCGGCCGGCTACACCTTCAACAAGGTGCTGGATGTCGATGCCGGGATGAAGAACATGTTCGACCGCAACCCACCGTTCTCCAACCAGGCCTACAACTTCCAGAGCGGCTATGACCCGCGCTACACCGACCCGCTGGGCCGCACGCTGTTTGCGCGCATGACGTATCACTTCTGACCGGAAACACCACATCCCCAATGTGGGAGCGAGCTTGCTCGCGAAGGCGTCGTATCAGTCAACACATCCTTCACTGAAACACCGCATTCGCGAGCAAGCTCGCTCCCACAGGGGGCCGGGTTCTTTCAGGGATTTTTGAGGAGTGACTTCATGAGTTTTTTGCGCAACATGGCAGGCCTGCTGCTCGGCGGCGCCTTGCTCTGCGCCGCTGTGCCAGCAATGGCCGCCGGCAGCTATGCACTGACGGTGTACGGCGAAGCGCCGAAGTATCCGGCGGGTTTCCAGCATTTCGATTTCGTCGATCCCGACGCGCCCAAGGGCGGTTCGCTCAGCCGGGCGTCGATGGAAATCGGCCAGTACAACTACATCACCCCGTATGCCGATCAGGGCATTTCCGTGGTGCAGGTCAACGACTGGGTGTATGCGCCGCTGGCGTTCCGTTCGCTGGACGAGCCCTACACCGTTTACGCACTGGTCGCGCAACAAATGGAACGCGATCCCGAGGGGCTCTGGGTGCGCTTCACCCTCAACCCCAAGGCCCGCTTCGCCGACGGTACGCCGATCACCGCCGAAGACGTGCGCTACACCTTCAACCTGCTGATGACCAAGGGCAGCCTCAGTTATCGCCAGCAGTACGCCGACGTGCAGGACGTGCTGATCGAAGGTCCACGGCAGGTGCGTTTCACCTTCAAGAACAACCTCAACCGCACCCTGGCGCTGGACCTGGCGACGCTGCGCGTGGTGCCCGAACACTGGTGGAAGACGCGCGATTTCGCCAACGGCGGCGGCTTCGAACCGCCGCTGGGCAGCGGCCCGTATCGCGTGAGCAAGGTCGACGCCGGGCGAAGCATCAGTTTCCAGCGCGACCCGGACTGGTGGGGCAAGGACCTGCCGGTCAGTCGCGGAATGTACAACTTCGACACGCTCACGGTGAATTTCTACGGCGACACCGACGTCGCTCGCCAACTGCTGCAGGCCGGTGCGTTCGATTACAACCGCGAGTTTTCTTCGTCCGGTTACGTGGTCGGCTACGACAGCCCGGCATTGCGTGACGGGCGTTTGCAACAGGCGATTCTCGCCCCGGAAAAACCCACGGCGGCGCAAGGCTTCGTGTTCAACCTGCAAAACCCGATTTTTCAGGATCGCCGCGTGCGTCAGGCGATCAGTCTGCTGTGGGATTTCGAGTGGACCAACAAGCAGATGATGCGCGGCTTCTACGTGCGTCAGAACAGCTTCTGGCCGAAGAGTGAAATGGCCGCCACCGCCCTGCCCGACGCCGAGGAATTGAAGATCCTCGAACCGTTGCGCGGGCAGATCCCGGACGAGGTGTTCACCGAGGTCTATCAGGCGCCGAAAACCGACGGCAGCGGCTACATACGCGACAAGCAGTTGCAGGCGCTGAAGCTGCTCGCCGAGGCGGGCTGGACGCCGCAACACAGCCGACTGGTCAACGCCACTGGCGAGCCGCTGGCGTTCACCTTCCTCGACGGTCAGGGCGGCTTCGACCGCATGCTGTTGCCATTCAAACGCACCCTCGCGCAGATCGGCATCAC
Organism: Pseudomonas sp. MD195_PC81_125; assembly: GCF_014060985.1. NCBI lineage: Bacteria > Pseudomonadati > Pseudomonadota > Gammaproteobacteria > Pseudomonadales > Pseudomonadaceae > Pseudomonas > Pseudomonas sp. MD195_PC81_125. Next base: position 7,568 of record NZ_JABULD010000639.1, on the reverse strand, counting down.
CCTCAATCTACGGCGGATCGATTCGGCGCAATACGTCAATCGGCTCAACGCCCGCGACTACGACATGATCGTCACCAGTTTCCCGCGCAGTGGCGATCCGATCGTCTCCCCCGGCCGCGAACTGTACAGCCTGTACGCCTCGCAAAGTGCCACGCAGGTCGGCAGTTCCAACTCAATGGTGCTGGCCAACCCGGCGGTCGACCAACTGATCGACGGGCTGGTCAAGGCCGACACCCGCGACGCCATGGTGCATTACGCCCCGCGCCCTCGACCGGGTGCTGCAATGGGGTTACTACATGATTCCCAACTACTACTCCAAAGGCACGCCGACGGTGTATCAGAACCGCTTCGGCATGCCGCCGGTGCAACCGGCTTACGACGAAGGCCTCAACACCTGGTGGGAGGTCTCGGCCAAGCCGTTGACCACGCAACAGATGCACACCCAGCTTGCGGGGGGCCAGTGACATGCTGCGTTATCTGAGTCGACGTTTGCTGCTGATCATCCCCACGCTGCTGTGCATTCTGGTGGTCAATTTCCTCATCGTGCAGGCCGCGCCGGGCGGCCCGGTGGAACAAGCCATCGCGCGTCTGCAAGGTTTCGGCGGGCACAGCATGGGCGGTGGTGGCGAAGTCGCTGCGACGGGCGGTGCCGGGCGCAGCAGCCGTGGCCTCGACCCGGCGCTGATCGAGGAAATCAAACACCACTACGGTTTCGACAAGCCGATGCATGAACGCCTGTGGCTGATGCTGAAAAACTACGCGCAGCTGGACCTGGGCAGCAGTTTCTTTCGCGGTGCCAAGGTCACCGATCTGATCCTGCAGAAACTGCCGGTGTCGTTGTCGCTCGGCGTGTGGGCGACGCTGATCACCTACCTGATTTCGATCCCGCTGGGCATTCGCAAAGCGATCAGGAACGGCAGCGCATTCGATGTCTGGAGCAGCACCGCGATCATCATCGGCTACGCGATGCCGGCGTTTCTGTTTGCGATTCTGCTGATCGTGGTGTTCGCCGGCGGCAGCTACGTCAACTGGTTCCCGGTGCAGGGGCTGGTGTCGGATAACTTCGACAGCCTCAGCACCTTGGGCAAGGTCGGCGACTACCTCTGGCACCTGGTGTTGCCGGTCACGGCGCTGGTCATCGGTGGCTTCGCCACCCTGACCATCCTCACCAAAAACAGCTTCCTCAACGAGATCAGCCGCCAGTACGTGATTACCGCACGGGCCAAGGGCTTGACCGAACGCCGCGTGCTTTACGGCCACGTGTTTCGCAACGCCATGCTGCTGGTGGTGGCCGGTGTGCCGTCGGCGCTGATCGAAGTGTTTTTCGCTGGCTCCTTGCTGATCGAAACCCTTTTCAACCTCGATGGCCTCGGGCGCATGAGTTACGAAGCGGCGGTGTCGCGGGACTATCCGGTGGTGTTCGGCGCGTTGTTCCTGTTCACCTTGTTCGGCCTGTTGATCAAGCTGATCGGCGACCTCAGCTACACCCTGCTCGACCCGCGCATCGACTTCTCGGCGAGGACTGCCTGATGTTCACACTCTCTCCTCTGGGTCAGCGCCGGGTCGCGCAGTTCAAGGCCAACCGTCGTGGACGCTGGTCGCTGTGGCTGTTCATTGGCCTGTGCCTGATCTGCCTTGGCGGCGAATTGATTGCCAACGACAAACCCTTGGTAATCCGCTACCACGGCGCTTTGTACTTCCCGATCCTCAGCGATTACCTGGAAACCGATTTCGGCGGCGAGCTGCCGTTCCAGCCGGATTACGCCAGCGCTTACGTGCACTCGCTGATCGAGGATCAGGGCGGCTGGATGCTGTTTCCGCCGATTCCGTTCAGCTACGACACCGTCAACTACGACCTCACCGAACCGGCGCCAAGCCCGCCCTCGGCGAGCAACTGGCTGGGCACCGACGATCAGGCGCGGGACGTGTTGGCGCGAGTGATTTTCGGCACACGAATTTCGATCCTGTTTGCGCTGACCCTCACCGGCATCAGTGCGTTGGTCGGTATCGTTGCCGGCGCGTTGCAGGGTTATTACGGCGGTTGGGTGGATTTGCTCGGGCAACGGCTGCTGGAGATCTGGTCGGGGCTGCCGGTGCTGTATCTGCTGATCATTTTGTCCGGGTTCGTCTCGCCGAGTTTCTGGTGGCTGCTGGGGATCATGGCGCTGTTCTCCTGGCTGGCGCTGGTGGACGTGGTGCGCGCCGAGTTCCTCCGTGGACGCAATCTGGAATACGTCAAAGCCGCGCGGGCGCTGGGGCTGACCGACAGAGAGCTGATGTGCCGGCACATCCTGCCCAACGCAATGACCTCCACCCTGACCTATTTGCCATTCATTCTGACCGGCGCCATCGCCACCCTCACCGCGCTGGATTTTCTTGGCTTCGGCATGCCGGCGGGCACCGCCTCACTGGGCGAACTGATTGGCCAGGCCAAGCGCAATCTGCAAGCGCCGTGGCTGGGCCTGACGGCATTTTTTGCCTTGGCGCTGATTCTGTCGTTGTTGGTGTTCATCGGTGAGGCTTGCCGAGACGCGTTTGATCCACGATCTTGATCCGAGGAACTGACATGCAAAACCATTTGATCGAGATTCGCGACCTGCGCGTAGCCTTTGGCGAGCAGGCCGTGGTGCACGGTTTGAACCTCGACATTCGCCGGGGTGAATGCCTGGCGCTGGTCGGTGAGTCCGGCTCGGGCAAGTCGGTCACGGCGCATTCGATCCTGCGTTTGCTGCCGGGTAAAAGCGTCAGCAGCAGCGGTTCGATTACTTACAACGGGGTGAACTTGCTGCAGGCCAGCGAGCAACACCTGCGCGGTTTACGCGGCAACCGGATTGCGATGATTTTCCAGGAGCCGATGACCTCGCTGAACCCGTTGCACACGGTGGAAAAGCAAGTCAGTGAAGTGCTGGAAATTCATAAAGGCCTGAAGGGTCGCGCGGCACGTGAGCGGACGCTGGAGCTGCTGGAACTGGTCGGTATTCGCCAGCCTTTGCAGCGTTTGAAAGCCTATCCGCATCAGCTGTCGGGCGGACAACGGCAACGGGTGATGATCGCCATGGCGCTGGCCAATGAGCCGGAACTGCTGATCGCCGATGAACCGACCACCGCGCTGGACGTGACCGTGCAGCAGAAGATTCTTGAGCTGTTGATCGAACTGCAACAACGCCTGGGCATGTCACTGTTGCTGATCAGTCACGATCTGAATCTGGTGCGGCGCATCGCGCAACGGGTGTGCGTGATGCGCCACGGTGAAATCGTTGAACAGGCCGACTGCGAGACACTGTTTCGCACCCCGCAACATCCTTACAGTCGCTTGTTGATCGAAGCCGAACCCAGCGGTGCTCCGGTGCCAAGTGCGTATCAACACAATCTGCTGGAAGTCGATGATCTGAAGGTCTGGTTTCCACTGCCCAAGGCACTGTTCAGTCGTTCGCAGGCGTACATCAAAGCGGTGGACGGCGTCAGCTTCCGCCTGCAACGCGGCAAAACGTTGGGGATTGTCGGCGAATCCGGTTCGGGCAAATCCACGCTGGGCCAGGCGATCCTGCGGCTGGTGGAATCCGAGGGCGAGATCCGCTTCGGCAACAAGCAACTGAGCCTGCTCAATCAGCGTTTGATGCGCCCGTTGCGGCGGCAGATTCAAGTGGTGTTCCAGGACCCGTTCGGTAGCCTGAGCCCGCGCATGTCGGTGCAGCAGATCATTGCCGAAGGTCTGCTGACTCACGGCATCGGCACCGAGGCCGAGCGCGAGGCGGCGGTGATTCGCGTACTGGAGGAAGTCGGCCTCGACCCGAAGAGTCGCCATCGCTACCCCCACGAATTTTCCGGCGGCCAGCGCCAGCGCATCTCCATCGCCCGCGCACTGGTGCTGGAGCCGGCGCTGATCCTGCTCGACGAACCGACCTCGGCGCTGGATCGCACGGTGCAGAAACAAGTGGTGGAGCTGTTGCGACAATTGCAGATCAAGCATGGGCTGACCTATCTGTTCATCAGCCATGACCTGGCGGTGGTGCAGGCACTGGCTCATGACTTGCTGGTGATCAAGGACGGCCAGGTGGTCGAGCAAGGGGCGTCGCGGGAGATCTTTGCTGCGCCGCAGCATCCCTACACCCAGGAACTGCTGAAAGCCTCCGGCCTCAAGCCGCTAAAGTCCCCTGTGGGAGCGAGCTTGCTCGCGAAAGCGGTGGTGCAGATATAAATGAGTCGACTGACACTACGCCTTCGCGAGCAAGCTCGCTCCCACAGTTTTGATTTGCAGAGATTGAAAAATATTTTTCGGGCACTGCATCCAAACGCCTCCGTCACGGGTAGTTCCAGTAGCAGCCCTCCTCGGCTGTCAGCGGTTTACCCCTTTCGGAGATAACACAGATGAACATCACTCAACTGATTGGCCTCACCGGTTTGCTCGCCCTGTCCTCGACAACGTTCGCCCAGAGCAGCTATCCCGACGCGATCAAAGTCCCGGAAGGCCACAAGATCGCCATGGAAACCACCGGCGTCGGCGAGATCACCTATGAATGCCGCGACAAGCCCAACGCGGTCGGACAAACCGAGTGGACCTTCGTCGGCCCGAAAGCGGTGCTCAATGATCGCAGCGGCCAGCAGGTCGGCACCTACTTCGGCCCGCCCGCCACCTGGCAGGCCAAGGACGGTTCGAAAGTCACCGGTACGCAATTGGCCGTCGCCCCGTCGAGTCCGGGCAACCTGCCCTATCAACTGGTCAAGGCCAACCCCGCCGAAGGCAAAGGCGCGATGAGTGGCGTGAGTTACATCCAGCGTGTCGCGCTCAAGGGCGGCGTGGCCCCGGGCAGCGAATGCACGGCGGCGAACAAGGGCAAGCAGGAAGTGGTGAAATATCAGGCCGATTACATTTTCTGGGCGGCGAACTAGTTCCTTGATGCTTCTATGGGAGCGAACTGGTGGCGAGGGGATTCATCCCCGATGGGGCGCGAAGCGCCCCAAAATCCGGCACTGCGGAATCAGGAATTCACCGCAACCAACGGTTACGGCTGCTGTGCAGCCGGTCGGGGATGAATCCCCTCACCACAAAGGCTCGCTCCCACAGTAGAGGACTGTTGGCTGGATGTTTGAAGAATGTGAGCTAGATTGCACCCCATGTCTTTGCCTGAACCGGTGTTCGATTACGAAGCCCGTCTCGCGGCCTGCGCCCGCGGCGAGCACTCGGCCCTGCGCGATTTATATGTGCAGGAAGGCCCGCGCCTGCTCGGCGTGGCCAAGCGGCTGCTACGTGACACGGCGCTGGCCGAAGACATCGTGCACGAGGCATTCATCAAGATCTGGAACGGTGCGGCGCAGTTCGATCCGGCGCGCGGCTCGGCGCGGGGCTGGATGTTCAGCGTGACCCGGCATCTGGCGCTGAATCTGCTGCGCAATCAGGCTCGGGAGACGCCGTTCAGCGAAGATCATGAAATGCCTGCCGAAGAAGATGACGGCTTCTATGCCCAGGCGCATTCGGGGCGCATCCATCGCTGCCTGGAACAACTCGACCCACAACGCCGAAGCTGCATCCTCCACGCCTATGTCGATGGCTACAGCCACGCGCAGATTTCCCAACGGTTGGGCACGCCGCTGGGCACGGTCAAAGCCTGGATCAAACGCAGCCTCAACGCTTTGCGGGAGTGCATGGGATGACCACTGAATCGGCGCAGGAACGCGATGAACTGGCCAGTGAATACGTGCTCGGCACCCTGTCGGCGCCGGAGCGTGAAGCGGTGCAACGGCGCTTGCCCCACGAGCCCGAACTGCAAGCGGCGGTGGACGCCTGGGAGCGGCGCTTGCTCGACCTGACCGATCTCGCCGGGACGCAGCAGCCATCGCCGCACCTTTGGCCGCGTATCGAGCGCAGTGTCGAGCAACGCTCACGAAAAAACACCGGCTCCGGCGCCCACCTCATGGTGGAATCTGCTGCCGCTGTGGCGTGGGCTGAGTGCGTTCGGACTGGCAGCGACGCTGATCCTGGGCTCGATTCTACTGACCCAGACCACGCCGAAACCCAGTTATCTGGTGGTGCTGGTCGCGCCGCAGGACAAGGCGCCGGGCTGGGTGATTCAGGCCAGCAACGCCCGGGAAATTCAGCTGATCCCGCTGGGCGTGGTCGAAGTGCCGGCGGACAAGGCGCTGGAGTTCTGGACCAAGGCTGACGGCTGGCAAGGGCCGGTGTCGCTGGGGCTGGTCAAGCCGGGCCAGGCGCTGTCGGTGCCGCTGGACAAGCTGCCGCCGCTGCAACCGAATCAGCTGTTCGAGCTGACGCTGGAAGGCGCCAATGGCTCGCCGATCGGTAAACCGACCGGGCCGATTCAGGCGATCGGTCGCGCCGTCAAAGTGCTTTGAACCCGCGTCAACCGGCCTTGGCCATGCAGCGCTTGTAGCGCTCATCCACGCGTTTGGCGAACCACGCCGTGGTCAGTTTGCGGGTGATTTTCGGGCTCTGCAGGACGATCCCCGGCAACACCGCACGTGGCAAGGTCTTGCCTTCAGCCTTCTCGGCCAGTTCGAACACGCGCTGGTAGAGTTTGGTTTCTTCGAATTCCAGGGTCTTGCCCTTCTCCAGTTGATCGCGAATCGTCGGGTTGCGCAGGCCCAGCGACTTGCCGAGGGTGCGCACCGCCAGTTCGGTGCTGCCGGGCATGATCGAGTCGTAGCGAATCAAGTCGCCATCCAGCGCCAGCGGGATGCCCGAGGCTCGGCTGACGGCGTTCTGGAACGCGGCATTGCGGCTGGCGTACCAACCGGCGTTGAAGTCGGCGAAGCGATACAGCGGCTCGCGGTAACTCACCGGGTAGCCAAGCAAATGCGCGATGCCGAAGTACATTCCGCCTCGGCGGGTGAACACTTCGTGGCGGATCGTGCCGTCTACCGGGTATGGATAGTCCTTGGCGTGCTGCTCGGCGAATTCGATACTGACCTGCATCGGTCCGGCGGTGTGTACCGGGTTGAAGCCACCGAACAAGGTGCGGCCCATCGGCACCCTGCCGATGAAGTCATCAAAAATGGCGCTGAGTTCTTTTTCACTGCGCGCCGCGCTCAGGCGTTCGCTGTAGGTCTTGCCGTTGGTGGAGCGCACTTGCAGCGCGCCGCTGACCAACAGGCCGGGGATATGCACTTTGCCGGCACGACGGTCGATTTCGTCGCGAGCGATCTTGCCCAGCCCCGGCACCGTCGGGTCGACCTGATAGGTCGATTCCTGCTCGGCCACGGCCAGCACTGAACAGAGATTCTGTGTGGTCGGGCTGATGTGCTGAGCGGCGAACGCGGCGTAGATGTCGGTGGCCCAGCCTCGCGCTCGGGCACTTTGGCCGGCATCAGCCGCACTATTTCGGCCTTCACTTCGGCGGGCGCACGCGGCGCCGGCTCCTGACTGCGCTGGCCGGCGCAACCGGCGAGCGCCAGCAACGCGGCGAGGGTAATGAGTAATCGCATGTTGCTTCATCCAGTCCAATAAGCCAGAAACACCATACACAATCCGTGTAGGAGCTGCCGCAGGTGCGATCTTTTGACTTGGTTTCTAAAAGACAAGATCAAAAGATCGCAACCTGCGGCAGCTCCTA
>NZ_JABULD010000091.1:0-4309 GCF_014060985.1 Pseudomonas sp. MD195_PC81_125 | reverse complement strand
TGTAGGAGCTGCCGAAGGCTGCGATCTTTTGACTTTGCTTCAGGAGAGCTCGGTACCCAGCACAACACTCAACGCGCTGCGTGCATCATCCAGCTGCACCAGCGTCGCATGGCGCGCGCCGAGGGCATCACGGTTCTCGATCGCGGTAAGAATCGCCTTGTGCCGTGGCAACGCCAGTTCATGCAGATTCGGCCGCTGGTTGGAATGTTTCAACGCCTCGGCAATCGCCACCGAGAGCATGTTGCACAGGTTCGCCAGCAGATCGTTATGGGTCGCGTCGGCAATCCGGCTATGGAAGTCCAGGTCCGGTTGCAGCAAGGCCTCCGGGGTCGGCGCGGCTTCCATGCGCTGATAGGCCTCGCCGATGGCGGCGATGTCGGCCTCGGTCGCGTGCTGGGCGGCGAGGGCGGCAGCGGCCGGTTCGATGATGCTGCGCACGCTGGTCAGCACATTGAAGAATTCATTCTGCGGACTGCTTTGCATCAGCCAGTGCAGCACGTCCGGGTCGAGCATGTGCCATTCGCGGCGCGCCTTGACCACCGTGCCGACGCGCGGTTTTGAATACACCAGCCCCTTGGCCACCAGCACTCGCGTGGCTTCGCGCAACACCGGGCGGCTGACCGCGTATTCCTCGCACAACAGCGCTTCGGCGGGCAGTTTGTCGTCGGGCAAAAAGCGTCCGGAGACGATCTGCATGCCCAGTTCCTGGACAATGCGCGAGTGCATGCTTTTACGGTCGGAAGGTTTGCGGTAATCCATGGGGAACGGCGCGATCCTGAGCGATGGAGATGCCGCGCATCATAGCAGGCACGGCGCATTCTTGAGGCGGGTAAAGAACAACTGTGGGAGCGAGCTTGCTCGCGAAAGCGGCGGGTCAAACAACATTGCAGTTGAATGTACCGCCGTCTTCGCGAGCAAGCTCGCTCCCACAGGGATTTGTGTGATCAGTGAGAATGACGCGGGACTTCCGCCCCTCGGCAGCCGACCAGGAAGTCGAAATCGCAACCCTGATCCGCCTGCAACACATGATCGATGTACAGCTGACGATAGCCGCCGACCAGTAGCTGCTGCGGCGGCTGCAGATCCGCCATGCGCGCTGCCAGTTCGGCATCCGGAATGTCCAGGTGCAAACGCCCGCTGGCGCAATCGAGCTCGATCCAGTCGCCTTCCTGCACCGCCGCCAATGGCCCACCGGCAGCGGCTTCCGGGGCAACGTGCAAAACCACGGTGCCGTACGCGGTGCCGCTCATCCGCGCATCCGAGATGCGCACCATGTCGGTCACGCCTTGGGCCAGCAGCTTGGCCGGCAAGCCCATGTTGCCCACCTCGGCCATGCCTGGATAACCCTTCGGCCCGCAGTTTTTCATCACCAGAATCGAGTCTTTATCGACATCCAGCTCCGGGTCGTTGATCCGCGCTTTGTACATGTCGAAGTTCTCGAACACCACCGCGCCGCCCCCGATGCTGCATCAATTCCGGGGTCGCGGCGGACGGCTTGAGTACCGCTCCCAGCGGCGCCAGATTCCCGCGCAATACGCAGATACCGCCGTCCGCGCGGATCGGATTGTCGAGGGTGCGGATCACTTCGTCTTCGCCATAGATCGGCGCGTCTTTGGTGTTCTCGCCCAGCGTCTTGCCATTCACGGTCAGCGCGTTCGGATTGGGGATCAGATTGGCCTCACCGAGACGCCGCAGCACCGCCGGCAAGCCTCCGGCGTAGTAAAACTCTTCCATCAGGAAGCGCCCGGACGGTTGCAGGTCGACGATGGTCGGCATGCCGCGCCCGATACGCGTCCAGTCGTCCAGAGCCAGCTCGACGCCGATGCGCCCGGCGATGGCTTTCAGGTGGATCACCGCGTTGGTCGAACCGCCGATCGCCGCGTTGACCCGAATGGCGTTTTCAAACGCTTCCTTGGTCAGGATCTTCGACAGGCGCAAATCTTCGCGCACCATCTCCACCGCGCGCATGCCGGACATGTGCGCCAGCACATAACGCCGCGCATCCACTGCCGGAATCGCCGCGTTGTGCGGCAACGAGGTGCCCAGCGCTTCGGCCATGCAGGCCATGGTCGACGCGGTGCCCATGGTGTTGCAGGTGCCCGCCGAGCGTGACATGCCGCCCTCGGCCCGCCGAGGAAATCGTCGAGGGTGATGGTGCCGGCCTTGACCTGCTCGCTGAGCTGCCACACCACCGTGCCGGAACCGATGTCCTTGCCCTTGTGCTTGCCGTTGAGCATCGGTCCGCCAGTGACGACGATCGCCGGCACGTCGCAACTGGCCGCGCCCATCAACAGCGCCGGGGTGGTTTTGTCGCAGCCGGTCAGCAGCACCACGCCGTCAATCGGGTTGCCGCGAATCGCTTCTTCGACATCCATGCTCGCCAGGTTGCGGGTGAGCATGGCGGTGGGGCGCAGGTTCGACTCGCCATTGGAGAACACCGGGAATTCCACCGGAAAGCCACCGGCCTCGATCACGCCGCGTTTGACGTGCTCGGCAATCTGGCGGAAATGCGCGTTGCACGGGGTCAGTTCCGACCAGGTATTGCAGATGCCGATGATCGGCTTGCCGTGGAACTGGTGGTCGGCGATGCCCTGATTCTTCATCCAGCTGCGGTACATGAAGCCGTTCTTGTCGGCCGTGCCAAACCATTGGGCGGAGCGCAGGGTGGGTTTCTTCTCAGACATGATCGATTCTCTTATTGTAAGACTATTGTTTGCGAGTCATGGCTAAACATAAGCGCAAAATCGTCGCTTTGGAAGTGTTGTTGCGTAATTAGTATTACTATATAGTCGTTTTCGACGGAGGGATCGGCCCTGGCGATTTTTCGCGAGAGGCGTCCCCCGAGGTTCTATAAAAACAACAATCGGAGACCGATCCCATGAGCCAGGAACTGCGGCTTATCCGCCGCATCACGCTGAAACTGATTCCCTTCCTGATCCTGCTGTACCTGATCGCCTATGTGGATCGTTCCGCCGTCGGCTTCGCCAAGCTGCACATGGGCGCTGACATCGGCATCGGTGATGCGGCCTACGGGCTGGGCGCCGGGCTGTTTTTCATCGGCTACTTTCTTCTCGAAATCCCCAGCAACCTGATGCTCGAACGCTTCGGCGCGCGGCGCTGGTTCGCGCGGATCATGATCACCTGGGGCGCGATCACCATCGGCATGGCGTTCGTCCAGGGCCCGCACAGTTTCTACGTCATGCGCTTTCTGCTCGGCGCGGCGGAGGCGGGGTTCTTCCCCGGCGTTCTGTACTACATCACCCAATGGTTCCCGGTACGCCATCGCGGCAAGATTCTCGGCCTGTTCATCCTCTCCCAACCGATTGCGATGATGATCACCGGCCCGGTGTCCGGTGGTTTGCTCGGTATGGACGGCATCCTTGGGCTGCACGGCTGGCAGTGGCTGTTCATCGTCATCGGCACCCCGGCGATCCTGCTGACCTGGCCGGTCCTGCGCTGGCTGCCTGATGGCCCACAAAATGTGAAGTGGATGGATCAGGCCGAGAAAGACTGGCTGACCGGCGAGCTGAAAAAGGATTTGCAGGAATACGGCCAGACCCGTCACGGCAACCCGCTGCATGCACTCAAGGACAAACGGGTGTTGCTGCTGGCGCTGTTTTACCTGCCGGTGACCCTGAGCATTTATGGCCTTGGCCTGTGGCTGCCGACGCTGATCAAACAGTTTGGCGGCAGCGATCTGGTGACCGGTTTCGTCTCGTCGGTGCCCTACATCTTCGGCATCGTCGGTCTGCTGATCGTGCCACGCAGCTCCGACCGCATGAACGATCGCTACGGCCACCTGGCGGTGCTCTATGTGCTGGGTGCACTGGGCCTGTTTTTCAGCGCCTGGCTGACCCTGCCGGTGGCACAACTGGCGGCGCTGTGTCTGGTGGCGTTCGCGCTGTTTTCCTGCACGGCGGTGTTCTGGACCTTGCCGGGGCGGTTCTTTGCCGGCGCGAGTGCGGCAGCGGGGATCGCGCTGATCAACTCGGTGGGCAACCTCGGTGGTTACATCGGGCCGTTCGTGATTGGCGCATTGAAGGAATACACCGGGAATCTGGGTTCGGGGTTGTATTTCCTCAGCGCAGTGATGGTGTTCGGTTTGATTTTGACCGGCGTGGTTTACCGCGTGCTTGAGCGCAAACACGTCCTGCCAGCCGAGCAATTCGCCGCCAGCGCACGCGGTGCCACCCGAACCTGATATCAAACGAACCATCACCGCAAACCCTGTGGGAGCTGGCTTGCCAGCGATGGCGGCGGCACATCCAACATAGCGGTATCTGACAGATTGCTATCGCTGGGCAAAGCC
>NZ_JABULD010000072.1:0-12538 GCF_014060985.1 Pseudomonas sp. MD195_PC81_125 | reverse complement strand
CAGCTCCCACAGGTTTCTGTGTCGTACACAATATTTGCGACTGACATCGATCACTGTGGGAGCTGGCTTGCCAGCGATAGGGCCTGCACAGGCAATATCTGACTGTCAGAACGACCGCACAATCCGCCCCAACGTCTCCATTGCCTTCTCCGAATCCTCGGTCCACGGGCTGCCGTAATTCAAGCGAATACAATTCCTGAATCGCTGGGTCGGCGAGAAAATCGGCCCCGGCGCGATGCTGATGCCCTGCGCCAACGCCATCTGAAACAACTTCAAGGAATCCATCTGCGGCGGCAATTCCAGCCACAAAAAGTAGCCACCCGCCGGCTGGCTGACCCGGGTCTGCGCCGGGAAGTAGCGGGCAATCGCCGCGAGCATCGCGCTTTGCTGCTCTTCCAGGGCGTAGCGCAGTTTGCGCAAGTGGCGGTCGTAGCCGCCGTGTTGCAGGTAGTCGGCAATCGCCGCTTGCGCCGGCATTGAAGCACAGAGCGAGGTCATCAGTTTCAGCCGTTCGATTTTCTGCGCGTAACGCCCGGCGGCGACCCAGCCGATACGGTAGCCGGGGGCCAGACTCTTGGCGAACGACCCGCAGTGCATCACCAGTCCTTCGGTGTCGAACGCCTTGGCCGGTTTCGGCGCTTGCTGGCCGTAATAGAGTTCGGCATAGACGTCGTCCTCGATCAGCGGCACCTGATGCCGGCGCAGCAGTTCCACCAGTTCCTGTTTCTTCGCCTCGGGCATGGTCGCGCCCATCGGGTTCTGGAAACTGGTCATGCACCAGCAGGCCTTGATCGGATGGCGTTCCAGGGTCTGGGCGAGCACGCCGAGGTCGATACCGTCGCGCGGGTGCACGGGGATTTCCACGGCCTTGAGTTTCAGGCGCTCCAGCACTTGCAGGCTGGCGTAGAACGCCGGGGCTTCGATGGCCACCAGATCGCCCGGTTCGGTCACTGCTTGCAGGCACAGGTTCAGCGCTTCGAGGGCGCCGTTGGTGATCAGCAGTTCTTCCATGGGCAGCATCAGCCCGCCGACCATGTAGCGCAGGGCAATCTGCCGACGCAGTTGCGGGTTACCCGGCGACATGTCGGTGACCACCATGCGCGGGTCCATCTCCCGCGCCGCACTGGCCAGCGAGCGCGACAGACGCTGCAACGGGAACAGGGTCGGGCTGGGGAACGCCGAGCCGAAGGGCACGGGTGCTCGGGTCCTTGATCGATTCGAGCACCGAGAACACCAGTTCGCTGACGTCGACTTCGGTGGAGTCGTTGACGTGGCTGCTGATCACCGGCTCGGAAAACGGACTCGGCGCGTGGGTGTTGACGAAGTAGCCGGAGCGCGGCCGCGCGCGGATCAGACCGCGACGTTCGAGCAGGTAATAGGCCTGGAACACCGTGGACGGGCTGACCCCGTAGGTTTGGCTGGCGTAGCGCACCGACGGCACTCGCTGCCCTGGGCCGAGGACGCCGGAGCGGATCAGTTCAGCGATGTCGTCGGCGAATTTTTCGTAGCGTTTCATCGGTATCCCGCGATGGACTGAATTCGGATTGCTTGTTGTGGCGAGGGAGCTTGCTCCCGCTTGAGTGCGTAGCACTCACAGTTTTTGGGGCCGCTACGCAGCCCAGCGGGAGCAACTCCCTCGCCACAGGTATCGCAGTGTCAAAAGAGAGCTGCATCTTAAAGGCTCAGCGATTCATCGGCGCCACAAACCTGCTTTTCGCCACGCTGTAAATCTGCGGCTCGTCGCTGTCGGCGATCTTGAAGCTCAAGGTCTGCGAGCTGCTGGCCGGGCGTTCGGTGGTCATCGCCACCGATACCGGCACGTCGACAATCTCACCCGGCGCCAGGCTCAGTTCGGTCTTGCCCTGCAACTGGAAGCCTTCGCCATCCACCAGGCTCAGGGTGTAGTCCTGGCGCTGCTGGGTCTTGTTGATCACCTTCAGGGTGTAGATGTTTTCGATCTGGCCCTGACCGTTCTCGCGGAACAGCCCGCGATCCTTGGTCACGTCCAGCGAGATCATGGGCCGTTCGACCAAAGCCAGTGCCAGTGCGCCGATCATCACCAGCAGCACCGCGACGTAGCCGATCAGCCGTGGCCGCAGCAGGTGGGTCTTGCCACCCTGCAATTCGCGCTCGGAACTGTAGCGGATCAAGCCGCGCGGGTAATTCATTTTGTCCATGATCGAATCGCAGGCGTCGATGCACGCCGCGCAGCCGATGCATTCCATCTGCAAACCGTCGCGGATGTCGATGCCGGTCGGGCACACCTGCACGCACAACTGGCAATCGATGCAATCGCCGAGACCGGCTTCGGCGGGCTTCACGTCGCGTTTGCGCGGGCCACGGTTTTCGCCACGGGCGGCGTCATAGGAAATCGCCAGAGTGTCTTTGTCGAACATTACGCTCTGGAATCGCGCATACGGGCACATGTGCATGCACACCGCTTCGCGCAGCCAGCCGGCGTTGATGTACGTGGCAGCGGTGAAGAACAACACCCAGAACAGGCTGACCCCGCCGATCTGCAGGGTGAACAGCTCTTCGGCCAGCGGGCGAATCGGTGTGAAGTAGCCGACGAAGGTCAGCCCGGTCATCACGCTGATCGACAGCCACAAGGTGTGCTTGGCGGCGCGCCGCGCCAGTTTGTTCAGGCCCCACGGCGCTGCTTGCAGTTTGATGCGCTGATTGCGTTCACCCTCGGTGACTTTCTCGCACCACATGAAAATCCATGTCCACGAGCTCTGCGGGCAGGTGTAACCGCACCAGACCCGGCCGGCGAACACGGTGATGGCGAACAGACCGAACGCAGCAATGATCAGCAGCGCCGAGAGCAAAATGAAATCCTGTGGCCAGAAGGTCGCGCCGAAGATATGGAATTTGCTTTCGGCGAGGTCCCACAGTACGGCCTGACGACCGCCCCAGTTCAACCACACGGTGCCGAAAAACAGCAAAAAACAGAAACCCTGCGCCGCTGATGCGCAGGCGGCGAAACAGCCCGGTGAAACTGCGGGTGTGGATCTGCTTGTCGGTGGAGCCGGCCTTCGCCTTCATTGGGCGACCTGGCACATTTTTAATGGTGGGGCTTGCTTCTACGGTTCGGACGGGGATTTGTTCGCTCATGGTCATTCGCTCATCAGCCTCCATCAGGCGAACGAACTATGAGCGCCGATCTGATTGCATAACAGACTCAGCTATTTGAATAAAAAGCGGATCAGATGGCGTCTGAGCGACGCCCTGCGACAACTTGAAGCAGCCCGCAGACGCAGGCGCAAACGCCTATCGCAGGCGTCTGCACCCAGTGTTGATCAGGGTCAGTCAAATCACCGAATCACTGTCGTCAGCCTTTAGATGCTTGCGGCCGTCTTTCGCGCCAGCGACGGTCAAGGCATCCGCCTCTGCTTCAGTGATGTAAACGCGCCGGTTTTCAATTTCCACGAACGACATGGCTTTTTCGCTATCCGTTTTGACTTCCAGGGTGTCGCAGATACGAATTTCTTCGCCATTTTCGACGGTGAAAAAACACACTTTTGATTCGGGGTTGGATTCATCGATTCGAACGGGCATGAGGCTGTCCTTTTTTCATGGGTACCTGAGAGGTTAGGGCGCGCGCGGGGCCGATCGTTCTGCGCAACTGATTAATGGTCGCCGCTGTCCATGCACTAACGACAAATAAAAAGGACGGAGCGATGAACGCCTGGTGGGATGAAGTGTGGGAAACGCTGCAAGCGGAGTTCGCCGACATCGGCGACGCTTCGCAACTGACGCGCATCACCGTGCGTCTGCTGATGGCCGCCGTGCTGGGCGGAATTCTCGGTTTTGAACGTGAACACAAAGGCAAGGCCGCCGGGGTACGTACGCACATGCTGGTGGCACTTGGCGCGGCGCTGTTCGTGCTGGTGCCGCAAACCAGCGGGGCGGAGTCCGATGCGATGAGCCGGGTGTTGCAGGGCGTGATCGCCGGCATCGGTTTTCTCGGCGCCGGAACCATCCTGAAAAAACAAGGAAGGCGATGAGGGCCATGTCAAAGGGCTGACCACTGCAGCCGGATTGTGGATGACGGCGGCGATCGGCGTGGCGACCGGGTTGGGCAAGGAGGCGACGGCACTGCTCAGTACCCTGTTGGCACTGGGGATTTTCAGCGTAATGCCGCGGGTGGTCAGGTTGTTCGAGAAAGAAGGCGAGAAAAACCAGCATCTGTGAACACCGCGAACAACCTGTAGGAGCTGCCGCAGGTGCGATCYTTTGACKTTGATTTTTAAAAACAAGATCAACAGATCGCAGCCTGCGGCAGCTCCTACAGAGGGGGATTTGTGGTGTTCAGATCAGCCAATTCATTGGCGTCAAAAAAATCTGTCGCGAATGATGGCACTTTGTCATAATGCCGCCCCTTTTCCTGCTCCCCACCGCTTTGCCGTGCCGGGACACACCGTTTTTTCAGAAGGAATGCACAGTGAGAATGATCTCCCGGATGTTGGTCTCAGGCGTTGCGATTGCCGTGCTCGGCACCCTTGCCAGCTCCCTTGCCGGCTGCGCCACCGAAAGCTCCCGCGCACTGCCGGTGGCCAAGGTCGAGAGCGCCACGCAAGTCTGGACCGGCGCTCGCGTACCGATGGCGGTGGGCAAGTTCGATAACCGCTCCAGCTACATGCGCGGGATCTTCTCCGACGGTGTCGATCGTCTCGGCGGCCAGGCCAAGACCATCCTGATCACTCACCTGCAGCAGACCAACCGTTTCTCGGTACTGGACCGCGACAACATGGGCGAGATCCAGCAGGAAGCCGCGATCAAGGGCCAGGCCCAGCGCCTCAAGGGCGCCGATTACGTGGTCACCGGTGACGTCACCGAGTTCGGCCGCAAGGAAACCGGCGACCACCAACTGTTCGGCATTCTCGGCCGGGGCAAGACTCAGGTCGCTTACGCCAAGGTCAACCTGAACATCGTCAACATCAGCACCTCCGAAGTGGTGTATTCGACGCAGGGCGCCGGCGAGTACGCCTTGTCCAACCGCGAAATCATCGGTTTTGGCGGTACCGCCGCGTACGACTCCACCCTCAACGGCAAAGTCCTTGATCTGGCCATGCGCGAGGCGATCAATCGTCTGGTCGATGGCATGAACGCCGGTGCCTGGAAACCGGCTAACTGATCGTTATTCATTGCAAGGAGCAACACCCCATGAATCTGACTTTGTCGCGGTCGCTGCTGGCCCTGACGCTGGCCGCCAGCGCCTTGCTGGCCGGTTGCAGCAGCCCGAAAACCCTGTACCAGTGGGAAGACTATCAACCGCAGGTCTACGAATACTTCAAAGGCGAAGAGCCGAAGGAAGCCCAGGCCGAAGTGCTGGAGCGCGATCTGCAAAAGATCCGTTCCACCGGCAAGGCCGTGCCGCCGGGCTATCACGCGCACCTGGGCCTGCTGTACCTGAGCATGGGCAAGGACGATCAGATGGTGCAGCAGTTCCGCACCGAAAAAGCGCTGTTTCCCGAGTCCGGCCCGTACATGGATTTTCTGCTTAAAAACGCCAAGACCGGAGACGCCAAATGATCTCGCGCACCCTGAAACTGCTGGCCGCCGGTTTGGCCCTGACCGTGCTCGGTGGCTGCGTCGCGCCGAAAACCGTGGATTACTCGGCGTACAAGCAGGCACGGCCGAAGACCATTCTGGTGCTGCCGCCGCTGAACACCTCGCCCGACGTGAAGGCGTCGTACAGCCTGCTGTCGCAGGTGACATTCCCACTCGCTGAAGCCGGTTACTACGTACTGCCGATCACGCTGGTGGACGAAACCTTCCGCCAGAACGGTCTGACCACACCGGATGACATCCATCAGGCTCCGGCGAACAAACTGAAGGAAATCTTCGGCGCCGACGCTGCGTTGTACATCACCGTGACCGAATACGGTACGCGTTACATGGTCATCAGCAGCGAAACCGCGGTGACCGCCACCGCCAAACTGGTGGACCTGAAATCCGGCACCACGCTGTGGACCGGTTCGGCGCGGGCGTCGAGCGAAGAGGGCGGCAACAACAGCGGTGGCGGTCTGATTGGCATGCTGATCACGGCGGCGGTGAAACAGGTGATCAACAGTTCGACCGACGCCGGTTACCCGATTGCCGGCGTGGCGAGCAATCGTCTGTTGTCGGCCGGTCAGCACGCCGGTCTGTTGTACGGTCCGCGTTCGCCCAAGTACGGTACTGACTGAAGATCAAAAGATCGCAGTCTGCGGCAGCTCCTGCAGGGGAAACGCATCCCAAATGCAGGAGCTGCCGCAGGCTGCGATCTTTTTGCATCATGACGGCCTCCCGCTCACTTGCCCCCGCCTGACTTGCGATTCATCCCCTGCATCTCGCCACCAAAGGCGATATCCTGCGCCACACTTATCGAAGCAAACAGCGCAAAACTCTGGAACACCGTGTTTGCCTGAGGCTAAAGGAGTGTTCGAATGACCGAGAAGAAACTGGAAACCACGGTCGACCGCGTCTACCAAGGGGTTTACCAGGCGATCAGCAAGCGTTCGCTGCGTCCGGGGATGAAGCTGGGCGAGGCTTCGCTGGCCGAACTGTTCAATGTCAGCCGTACGTCGGTGCGCGCTGCGCTCAAACAACTGGAGGCCGAAGGCCTGGTCACCACCGAGCCCAATAAGGGGGCGTCGGTGTCGTTGCCCAGCAATGAGGAGATCCGCTCGCTGTTCGAAACCCGGCGGCTGATCGAGATCGGCATCGTCACCGAGCTGTGCCGCCGCAAGGACGCCGCGGCGATGCAAGACCTGCGCGAACACCTGTTGCTGGAAGATGAAGCCCACGCCGCCGGCGATCATGAACGACTGATCCACCTGCTCGGCGAGTTCCATATCAAACTGGCGCGCAGCCTCAATAATCCGGTGCTGCTGGACTGGTTCCAGAAGCTGATTTCCCGTGCCTCGCTGTACGTTGCCGCACTGGATGACGACAGCCACGAAGCCTGCCGCGACAACGAACATCTGCGCCTGATCGAATACATCGAGGCAGGCGACCAGAACGCCGCCATCGAGCTGACCTGCCTGCACCTCAATGGCGTCGAAAAGGCGATTCTCGACGTCGCTGCGAAAATGAAAACTGGCTACCATCCGCTCAAACACCTGATCGGGGTCTGAACCCGGGGCGCCGCGAGAAATCGGCTATACCTTCAATGAAACCAATGCGACCGGCGGCGCTCGAAACACAGGGGCGCTGCGTCCGTTCAGCGTTGCGATATATCGGGCAAACACCACAGGACACCGAGTCAATCGATGCAGTTTTTATCCGATAGCCACGGTTGTGACGGCTGGAAAGGCGAGATGGCCGAACGCATTTGCGCGTTCGACTGGCGCCACACCGAACTCGGCCCGCTCGACACCTGGCCTGCCAGCCTGTGCAGCGCCGTGCAATTGATGCTGGCCTCGCCCTTGCCGATGGTCATGCTCTGGGGCCACGCCGGGTACATGATCTACAACGACGCGTACTCGCAGTTTGCCGGCGGCCGCCACCCGTATCTGCTGGGTGCACCCGTGGAACTGGGGTGGCCGGAAGTCGCCGACTTCAATCGGCATGTGGTTGACACCTGTCTGGCGGGCGGCACCTTGTCCTACCGCAACAAGGAACTGGTGCTGTTGCGCGATGGCGTGCCTGAAGATGTCTGGATGGATCTGTATTACAGCCCGGTGGCCAACGACGACGGCGTGCCTTCCGGGGTGATGGCGATGGTGGTCGAGACCACCGAGTTGGTGCGCTCCGAGCGCCTGCGTCAGGCGGCAGAAGACGCCTATCGGGCCGACAACGAACGGGTGCGTCTGGCGCTGAATGCCGGGGCGTTGCTCGGCTCGTTTGTCTGGGATGTGAAGAACAATGTGTTGTCGGCGGACGAGCGTTTCGCTCGCACGTTTTCGTATCCGCCGGAGCAGGATCTGAGCAACCTGCCGCAATCCCTGACTGAGTCGCGGATTCACCCGGATGACCTGGCGTGGGTGCAGGACCGGGTCAATCATTCGCTGCAGACCGGCGAGCCGTACAACGCCGAATACCGCGTGCGGCGCGCGGACGGCAGCTACCTGTGGGTGCTCGCCAGTGGCGCCTGCGAGTTCGACGAACACGGCGCGCCGTTTCGTTTCCCCGGGGTGTTGATCGACATCCATGAACGCAAGATTGCCGAAGAATCCCTGCTCAAATTCACGCGCAACCTGGAGCAGCGGGTGGCCAGTGAAGTGGATGCCCGGCTGGCGGCGGAAGAGCAATTGCGCCAGTCGCAAAAACTTGAAGCCATCGGCGGACTGACCGGCGGCGTGGCCCACGACTTCAACAACCTGCTGCAAGTGATTGCCGGCAACCTGCATTTGCTGGCGCGGCATGAGCCGGACAATGCCAACGTGCAACGCCGGGTCAGCGCCTCGCTGGCAGCGGTGGAACGCGGTGCGAAACTGTCGTCACAATTGCTCGCTTTTGCCCGGCGCCAACCGTTGTCGCCGGCGGTGTGCGATCCACGACAGATCTTCGACGGCGTTGGCGAACTGCTCCAGCGTGCACTCGGCGAAACCATTCAGATCGACGTGCAATTGCCGCAGGACCCCTGGCACATCAACGTCGACCGCAATCAACTGGAAAACGCCATTCTCAATCTGGCGATCAACGCCCGGGACGCAATGAAAGGCGAGGGCACGATTGTCCTCAGCGCCATCAATACGCGGCTGGACAGCACTTTTTGCGCAGGCAAAGGCATCGTCGCCGGCGATTTCGTGCGGGTGATGGTCAGCGACAGCGGCGTCGGCATTGCGCCTCAAATGCTTGAGCAGGTATTCGAGCCGTTCTTCACCACCAAGCTGACGGCCAGGGTACCGGGCTCGGTTTGAGCATGGTGTTCGGCTTCGTCAAACAAAGTGGTGGCCATGTCGAGATCGACAGCACCGTGGGCGAAGGCACGCGGGTGCAACTGTACTTTCCGCGCAGCCTGCGTCCGGTCCTTGATGAAACGCCGAGCGTCGACCCGCAGCAGAGCGGCGGCCACGAAACCATCCTGGTGGTTGAAGACAACGACGCGGTGCGCGCCTCGGCCGTGGAATTGCTGCGCGAGGAAGGCTACCGCGTACTGACTGCGAGCAATGGCGACGTGGCGATGCAGAGGCTGCTGGAAGGTATCGAAGTGGATCTGATTTTCACCGACGTGGTGATGCCGGGGCTGATCAAAAGCTCCGATCTGGCGGCATGGGCCAAGGTGCAGGTGCCGCCGGTGGCGGTGCTGTTCACCTCTGGGCACACCCGCGACATCATTTCACGCAACCACCAGTTGAGCCCGGACACGCACTTGCTGAGCAAACCGTATGGCCCGGAGTCACTGTTGCAGATGATTCGATCGGTGCTCAGTGCCTAGCTGGCCAATTCCCGATTCCCTGTGGCGAGGGGATTTATCCCCGATGGAGTGCGCAGCACTCCCCTGCATTTTTCCAGCTATATGGCATTTGCAATGACTGCGCCGGCTGCGCCGCCGATCGGGGATAAATCCCCTCACCACAGGGTTCAGCTTCGCCCCTATTTTTTCTGCAGGGACAGCCAATGACTTCCAAGCGTAATTCCAAAGCACCTACCGGCATGGTCCGGGTGCGTGGCGCCCGTGAGCACAACCTGAAGAACGTCGACGTCGACATCCCCCGCGATGCGCTGGTGGTGTTTACTGGCGTTTCCGGTTCGGGCAAGTCGTCGCTGGCCTTTTCGACCTTGTACGCCGAAGCCCAACGGCGCTATTTCGAATCGGTGGCGCCGTACGCGCGGCGCCTGATCGATCAGGTCGGTGTGCCGGACGTCGATGCCATCGAAGGCTTGCCGCCCGCCGTGGCTTTGCAACAGCAGCGCGGTACGCCGAGCACGCGCTCGTCGGTGGGCAGCGTGACCACCTTGTCCAGCCTGATCCGCATGCTGTATTCCCGCGCCGGCAGTTATCCGCCGGGGCAACCGATGCTCTATGCCGAGGATTTTTTCTCCGAACACGCCGCAGGGCGCCTGTCCTGAGTGCCACGGCCTTGGCCGGGTCTACGAAGTGACCGAGGCGCTGATGGTGCCCGATCCGGACCTGACCATCCGCCAGCGCGCCGTGGCGTCCTGGCCGCTGGCGTGGCAAGGGCAGAACCTGCGCGACATTCTTGTGACCATGGGCATCGACGTCGACATTCCGTGGAAGAAGCTGCCGAAAAAACAGCGCGACTGGATTCTGTTCACCGAAGAAACGCCCACCGTGCCGGTGTACGCCGGGCTGACCCCGGAGGAAACCCGGGTCGCGCTCAAACGCAAGATGGAACCGAGTTATCAGGGCACGTTCACCGGCGCCCGGCGCTACATCCTGCACACCTTTACCCACTCGCAAAGTGCGCTGATGAAGAAGCGCGTTGCGCAATTCATGCTCGGCAGCCCGTGCCCGTTGTGTGACGGCAAGCGCCTCAAGCGTGAAGCGTTGTCGGTGACCTTTGCCGGATACGATATTGGCGAGTTGTCGCAGATGCCGTTGCTGCAAGTGGCCGAAGTATTGAAGCCCGTGGCCGCGGCGACGTACCTGGAACAGGCCGAGGAAAGCGGTGAAACCCTCAGCCATGCGCAAACCCGCGAGGCGCGTCAGCAACGCGTCGCCCACGGTGCCAGCGGCCACGCCAGCGCGCCGGACGTACGCCACACGCCGAACCTGTCGCTGGAAAAGCGTCTGGCGGCGCAGCGCATTGCCGAGGACTTGCTGGAACGGGTCAGCACCCTGACTGATCTGGGCCTTGGTTACCTGGCGCTGGAGCGCAGCACGCCGACCTTGTCGTCCGGTGAGCTGCAGCGCCTGCGTCTGGCGACACAATTGGGCTCGCAGCTGTTCGGCGTGATCTACGTGCTCGACGAGCCGTCCGCCGGCCTGCATCCAGCCGATGGCGAGGCGCTGTTCGAGGCCTTGCAGCGCTTGAAGGCTGACGGCAATACGCTGTTTGTGGTCGAGCACGATCTGGAAACCATGCGCCGCGCCGACTGGCTGATCGATGTCGGGCCCGGCGGCGGGCGAGAAGGGCGGGCAGGTGTTGTACAGCGGCCCTCCGGCCGGGTTGGCCGAGATCGACGAATCGCAGACCCGTGCCTACCTGTTTGCCGAGAGCCAGCGGCAGACCCGCACCGCGCGCAAGCCGAGCGGTTGGCTGAAACTTGACGGGATCAGCCGCAATAACCTGCACAACCTCAGCGCTGAATTTCCGCTGGGCTGTTTTACCTCGGTGACCGGGGTATCGGGTTCGGGCAAGTCGAGTCTGGTCAGTCAGGCGTTGCTCGAACTGGTCGGTGCGCAACTCGGGCGGCCGGTGATTGAAGAGGCGCCGGAAGAACTCAGTCTCGAAGACGACGCGCCGCAGGCCAGCAGCGGTCAGGTGACTTCAGGGCTGGCGTCGATCAAACGACTGGTGCAGGTCGATCAGAAGCCGATTGGCCGCACGCCGCGTTCGAATCTGGCGACCTACACCGGGCTGTTCGACAACGTCCGCAAACTGTTCGCCGCCACCCCCGAGGCGCGGGCGGCGGGGTACGACGCCGGGCAGTTCTCCTTCAACGTCGCCAAGGGCCGTTGCCCGACCTGCGAGGGTGAGGGGTATGTCAGCGTTGAGTTGCTGTTCATGCCGAGCGTGTATGCACCGTGTCCGACCTGCCATGGCGCGCGCTATAACCCGCAGACGTTGATGATTCAGTGGCAAGGCCTGAGCATTGCGCAGGTGTTGCAACTGACCGTGGATGAGGCGGTCGAGGTGTTCGGCGAACAGCCGGCAATTCGCCGTTCGCTCGAGGTGCTGCGAGACATCGGCCTCGGTTATCTGCGGCTCGGGCAGCCGGCCACCGAGCTGTCCGGTGGCGAGGCACAGCGGATCAAACTGGCAACCGAACTGCAGCGCAATCAGCGCGGCGCTACCTTGTATGTGCTGGATGAACCGACCACCGGCTTGCATCCGCGGGATGTCGATCGGCTGCTGGAACAACTGGACAACCTGGTGACGGCAGGGCACACGGTCATCGTGGTCGAGCATGAAATGCGCGTGGTAGCGCAAAGTGACTGGGTGATCGACATCGGCCCGGGGGCCGGGGATCAGGGCGGCCGGATTGTCGTGGCCGGCACACCGCAGAAAGTCGCAGCGAGCAAGAAGAGCCGGACGGCGCCGTTTCTGGCGCGGGCCTTGAGCCGATAGCCCAGGTGTTCCGACTGACTCCATCGCCAGCAGGCTGGCTCCCACAGTTTTTGTGGTGTGCACAAGGCTGGTGATCAAACAAAAACCTTGTGGGAGCGGGCTTGCCAGCGATAGCGGAAGGTCAGGCAATGAGAGGCTGAATGTGCCGACGCCATCGCGGGCAAGCCMGCCGCTCCCACAGGTTTTTGCGGTGTTCACAACACCTGCGGATGGCATCAGTCCTGTGGGAGCTGGCTTGCCAGCGATAGCGGAATGTCAGGCAATGAGAGGCTGAATGTGCCGACGCCATCGCGGGCAAGCTCGCTCCCACAGTTTTTTGCGGTGTTCACAACACCTGCGGATGGCATCAGTCC
>NZ_JABULD010000034.1:0-6884 GCF_014060985.1 Pseudomonas sp. MD195_PC81_125 | reverse complement strand
TCGATCTGCTCTCGACTTGGCAGGCGGGCGGGGAAGCGGCTGCGCAGGAGCGTCGCGTGTTGTGGGGCATGGGCATCGTCATGGTGCTCAGTGTCGGGCTGGTGGCGTTGCGTACCATGGTTCAGCACCAGATTCTGGCGATTAACCTGCCGCTGCGCCTGCGCTGGGATTTCCATCGGCTGATGCTGCGGCAAAGCCTTTCGTTTTTCTCCGACGAGTTCTCCGGGCGGGTCACGACCAAGGTGATGCAGACGGCGCTCGCCGTGCGCGACGTGCTGTTCACCATGATCGAGATTCTGCCGGGGATCGGCGTGTACTTCATTGCAATCATTGCCTTGGCCGGCGGTTTTGCGCTGAAGCTGATGCTACCGTTTCTCGCGTGGGTCGTGCTGTTCGGGCTGGCCATGGGATATTTCGTGCCGCGCCTGGGCAAGGTCGGCCAGGAACAGGCCAACGCGCGCTCGATGATGACCGGGCGTATCGCCGACGCCTATACCAACATCACCACGGTGAAGCTGTTCTCCCACTCCAACCGCGAAGCGCACTTTGCGCGGGCGGCGATGGAGGATTTCAAGCAGACCGGTTTTCGCCAGATGCGTCTGGTCAGCCTGTTCGAGATCGTCAATCAGGCCCTGGTGGTGGCATTGATCATGTCAGCCGGCGGCTATGCCCTGTGGCTGTGGCACCAGGGCGATGTCGGCGCCGGCGCGGTGGCGGCGATCACCGCCATGGCGTTGCGGATCAATGGCATGTCGAACTGGATCATGTGGCAGATGACCTCGCTGTTCGAAAGCATCGGCACCGTTCAGGACGGCATGGCGACCCTGACCCAGGGCACCAAGGTGCAGGACGCGCCGGATGCCGGCGTGCTGGTGACCTCGGGCGGCGCGGTGACGTTCGACAAAGTGAAATTCAATTACGGTGGCGAGCGTCAGGTCCTCGATGGCCTGAGCCTGAGCATTCGACCCGGGGAAAAGATCGGTCTGGTAGGGCGCTCAGGTGCGGGCAAATCGACGCTGATCAACTTGCTGCTGCGTTTCTACGATGTCGACAGTGGCGAGATTCGGATCGACGGCCAGAACATTGCGCACGTGACTCAAGACAGCCTGCGCAGTGCCATTGGCATGGTTACGCAGGACACTTCGCTGCTGCACCGCTCGATTCGCGACAACATTGCCTACGGCCGGCCCGATGCCACCGACGAGCAGATCCGCCGTGCGGCGGCCAACGCCCAGGCTGACGAATTCATCAGCCAGTTGAGTGACCGCCAAGGTCATACCGGTTACGACACTCTGGTAGGCGAGCGCGGGATCAAGCTGTCCGGCGGCCAGCGCCAACGGGTGGCGATTGCCCGGGTGATGCTGAAGAACGCGCCGATTCTGCTATTGGACGAAGCCACCAGTGCGCTGGATTCGGAAGTCGAAGTGGCGATTCAGGAAAGCCTCGACGACATGATGCAGGGCAAGACCGTGATCGCGATCGCCCATCGACTGTCGACGATTGCAGCGATGGACCGGCTGATTGTCATGGATGACGGACGCATCATCGAGCAGGGCACCCACGCCGAATTGCTGGAGAAAAACGGCGTGTATGCACGGCTGTGGGCGCATCAGAGCGGCGGCTTCCTGGGTGAGGACAAAGGCGTGATCGAGGCGGTGGATCAGGCCTGACCCACCGACGTTGCTCGTGCCGTCGGGGCAGGGTGACGCGACGTCATCAGGCCGATAAAGGAGATTGCCAGCGCCAGGCCAATAGTGGTGGTGACTTCAGTGCGGTGCTGCGGGGTGATCATCATGACCGCCAGCGCCGCACAGATGAAGCCGATCACCAGCCACGTCAGCCAGGGAAACAGCCACATGCGGAAGGTCAGCTCGACCTTGCGCTGTTGCAATATCCGCCGCATGCGCAGCTGCGACACCGCAATCGCCAGGTACACCAGCAAGGCAATCGCCCCGGAACTGGCCAATAGAAACTCGAACAGCCCGGCGGGCATGAAGTAGCTCCATACGGTGATCGACGCGCCCAACACGGTGCTGGCGATCACGGCGGCCCGCGGCACACCGGCCGCGGAAGTCGCCTTCAGCGCTTTCGGTGCATCGCCTCTACGACCCAGCGAGTACAACATGCGCGAGGCAATGTAGATCGAGGAGTTCATGCAACTGGCCACGGCGATCAGGACGACAACGTCGACCATGAACTTTGCATTTGGAATGTTCATGATTTCCAGGGCGCGCTGATACGAGCCCACCGAGGCCAGCAACGGATCATTCCAGGGCACTACGGAGATGACCACGAAGATCGACAGCAGGTAGAACACGCCAATGCGCCAGATCACCGAGCGGGTGGCCTTGGCAATGTTCTGCGCCGGGTTATTCGATTCGGCGGCGGCAATGGTCACCGCTTCAGTGCCGATGAAGCTGAACATGATCGTGATGAAAGCGCCGACCACCGCCGACAAGCCGTTGGGCGCAAAACCGCCGTGCGTGGCCATCAGACTGCTCAGCCCGCTGACTTCGCGGTCGGGAACCCAGCCCATCAACACGGCAAAACCGACACCGATGAAGCCGATGATCGCCACCACTTTGGCCATGGCGAACCAGAACTCGAACTCACCATATTTGGACACGCTGAACAGGTTGGTCACCACCAGCGCAATGATCGATCCCAACGCGAACAGCCAGGCATCGACCTGCGGAAACCATTGGTTCAACAC
The DNA here is from genome assembly GCF_014060985.1 of Pseudomonas sp. MD195_PC81_125. NCBI lineage: Bacteria > Pseudomonadati > Pseudomonadota > Gammaproteobacteria > Pseudomonadales > Pseudomonadaceae > Pseudomonas > Pseudomonas sp. MD195_PC81_125. The sequence goes on along the minus strand of NZ_JABULD010000034.1, from coordinate 4,171 downwards.
ATGCCCGGCTGCCAGCGCTTCGATAGGAATGACCAGCACCCAGAACCACCAGTACAACCAGCCGATGGTAAAACCGGCCCAGCGGCCGATGGCCTGGTCGGCATAGGTGGAGAAAGAACCGGTGTCCGGATTGGCCACCGCCATCTCGCCGAGCATGCGCATGACCAGCACGACGAGCAAACCGGAAAACAGATAGGCGAGCAGCACCGCCGGCCCTGCTGCGGCAATGGCGTGCCCTGAACCGACGAACAAACCGGCGCCGATAATCCCGGCGATGGACAGCATTGTGACGTGACGAGGCTTGAAGCCCTGCGCCAATTGGCTACTCGAATCCATGGAGTTCGGGCTGATCATCGGTATTTTTATTTCTCTGCTGATCGACATTTAAGCGAATTGAACGGGCACCCGATCGAGCACCATCGTTGCCTGCTGAAACTCCCGAAAGAAGCCCGTCCAACCGCCGCAGTTCTTATCAACCCCATGATCCGAGCGGGGTCGTTTGATACGAAGACACGGCACCTTAGCCGGCCTTGTCGCTGACTCAGTAGCCTGATTGCGCCATGATCGTGTCTGATATCGACATGTGAATACCATGAGGTCGTATTGGAATTTTCTACGAATCTCTCAGCTATTCGACCGAACCACGCATCAGCCGGGAAAAAGATCGAGTCGAATATGTCAACATTCAGGGCGGTAGTTCAGATAGCGTCCGCCGGCGAGTGGCTGACTATTATGATGGGGGCTTTTGGACAGGGGCTATGCAATGGATCTGAAGTTCAGTCATGTAGATGTACTGGTCAATAATCTCGAGGAAGCCTGTGCTTACTACGCACACATACTAAACGCCAGGATTTCCAAAACACTTGTCTGGGAGCGGGGCGGTCTGCATGTTCGCTACGCGATTGCTCTGATAGGTCAAGAACGTTTCATGCTGGTGCAACCGTTGGCAGGCAATCTGAAAGAGCTTTTGGATTCTTCAGGTGAAGGCATGATTTACCGCCACTGCTACTCAACGAAAGATATCGAAAAAGCCTATGACGAGCTGATGAACGCGGGTGTTCAGCCTCAAGACGAAAATGGAGCGCCATTGGCTCGCGCGAATCTGCAATCCCCGGCCGGCGCACGTATTATCTGGCTACCAAAGCGCTTCGGGCATTTCTCTATCGAGATACTCGAAGAAAAGGCGCTGGAAGCGTTTATCGAGACTGCGTTTATCTGAAAAAATAGCGGCCACTCTTGGATTAAGTGACTTGGCAATGGCAGCGAGCGGCGCGGTGCCAATGCCAGCTTTTATTCGATTGCAGCCCTTCGCTAAAGGCAACAACTGGCGGAGGTCGGCCAGAAGCGGCCCCCTACGAGCAATACAAGAAGTAGCCATCGCCTAGATCTTGTTCCCTTGCCAACCGGGTACCGTGCAGATACTGTCCCACTTATGAATCAGCTACGTATTGCCTCGATCACTACTACCACGACCGCCCTAGGCGGGTCGTGAGAGGTGTCGTGAGCCAATAATGCACGAACTTCAAAGGCCCGCCAGTGATGGAAAGGGCCTTTTCTTTTGCCCTTGTGTCGCTGGTTCAAACGCAAGGAAAAGCACTATGCATGCACTGTTGATTCTCGATATGCAGGTCGGATTGTTTCATGGCCCGGATAAGCCATGGGCTGGTGAGGCGCTGCTAAGCACGTTGAATCGTCTGTTGGATAAAGCCCGCAGTGCCGGCGCGCCAATCTTTCTTGCTCGCCACGTGGGGGCGCCCGGCTCGCCTATCGAACCAGGAAGCCCGTTGACGCAACTGGTGGAGGAACTGTTGCTGAGGGGCGACGAAGTGGTTTTCGAAAAAATCCGACCTAACGCTTTCGCCATGACTGACTTGGCCGATCAACTTAAGGCTTGTGGTTCACAAGGCGTGGTTATTGCCGGAATGAAGACCCAGTATTGTGTCGATAGCACCTGCCGCGCCGCACGAGATCTTGGATTCGATGCAGTCCTGATCGCCGATGGTCATACCTGCTCCGACACTCCCGCTTTGAAGGCCGAAAGTATCGTCGCTCATCACAATGCAACCCTGGCGGGCCCATTCTGTCGTGTCATTCACGCTGAGGACTGGCGTTTCTAACCGGCATTGATAGATCGACTCAAGTTCTGGGTCGATCTGTCTGCTTTGGGTGGCCGGTGCCCCCACGGCAGGCAGCAATCGAAAGTGGTCAGTCTAGAACGACAGTTTCCGGCCAAAAGCGGTCATTCTTTAAATTTAGACTGACTTTTTCAACTGAAATCCGCCGATTACTGCCCTTCACTCGCGGCAGCTATAGATTCTATTAGCAATGTAAGGCGCTAGAGGCATGAAAAGCTTACTTACCTCGTCGCGACGACAATCACTTCAATCAATAACTGCGGATCAGCGAGTTTTGCTTCGCCACAGGCTCGGGCCGGAGCGTGTCCTGCCGGGATCCAGGCATCCCATACTGCGTTCATCGCGACGAAATCAGCCATGTCGGCTAGCCAGATAGTGACCTGCAGCAGCTGTTCTCTGGATGAACCGGCTTGCTCAAGCAAGGCATCGACCCGTGCCAGCGCGTCACGGGTTTGATCGGCAACGTTGTGATGGTATTCGCCCACTTGCCCGGCAAGGTATACCGTATTGTCGTGAATGACGAGCTGGCTCATGCGTTGATTGGTCTGTTTACGCTCGATAATTCGCATCCATTGTTCTCCTGTGGAATGGCGTGGTTCAGAAGCGTTGCACGGAAAAACTGTCCAACCACTGCGGCGCTTTGCCGGCGATGCATTCAGCGACCAACTGTCCGGTTGCTCCGGCCAGCGTCAGGCCCAGGTGCTGATGGCCGAAGGCGTAGATCATTCGCGGCTCATTAGGCGAGGGGCCAATTACCGGTAACGAGTCAGGCAGGGAAGGTCGGAATCCCAGCCATTTGCGTGCGACCGGTTGGGTCAGGCCAATGACCTGGCGTACGTGCCGTTCCAGAAAATCAAAACGTTGCGGATTGGCAGGGTCATTGATCGATCCCAGTTCAACCGTGCCTGCCACCCGCAGGCGACCCGCCATCGGTGTCATGTAGAACGCGCTTTCCACCGGACAGCAGGGGCGGTTGAGCAGGGTGTCCTGCAGGTCGAACTCGATGTGGTAACCGCGCTCGGTATCCAGCGGAATGTGATCGCCGACTTGCCGCGCGAGCGCCGCCGACCAGGCACCGCCACATAGCACGACCCTGTCGGAGCGGTAGGTCTGGCCTTCGGCACTGCGTAGCTGCAGGCCACCGCCCTGGCGTTGCAGGGTGGTGATGGTGGCTCTATGCAGGGCGCCTTCGGCCACCAGCGGCGCCGCCAATGCTTCGATGAAGGCGCGAGGGTCATCCATGTGCGAGGACTCGGGAAACAGGATGCCGGCCACGGCCTTGCCTGCCAGGGCGGGTTCCAGTTGTGCGACATCGGCGGCATTGAGCACCTGCTGGGCGATGCCCAAAGAGCGCCGCAGTTCGATGGCAGTCTGGGCGTTGGCGAAGCCGTGCTCGCTGCGATAGGCATAGATGCAACCGTTGTGGTGCAGGTGGCGATCGGCTGCGGGACTGTCGGCCAGCAAGGGCGCGTAGCCGCTGTAGGTGAGTTGCAGGATCTGGCTCAAGGCCCGCGTGTTGGCCTCGCAGCGCGAGGGCCGGCATTCATTGAGAAAGCGCAGCAACCAAGGCATCAGTTGCGGCAGGCGCGCCCAATTGATGACGAAGGGCGAATCCTTCGAAAACAGCAGCGACGGAATCGCTTTCAGCAACGAAGGCTGGGCAATCGGCATCACGCCATAAGGGGCCAGGGTGCCGGCGTTGCCATAGGACGCCCCCGGCGGCAATCGCCTCGCGCTCCAGCAACAACACCCGGTAGCCCTGGCGACGCAGCCAGAGTGCGCTGGCGACACCCACGACGCCTGCGCCGATAACGGCAATTTCACAATGAACGGGCTGTGTCATGTCCTCAGATCCGGTTGTGCATATAGAGATGTCCCTGGCGGGCCAGCTGACTGATTACGCCAAGCGCCTTGACCAGCTGCGCCCCGTGACAGGGGCAGCCGAAATATTGATGCGGACCGCTTGCGGCGACAGTTCCGGACGCAGGGGTGAAGGCGCCCCCCSCGCAGCAACACCACGCCGCGCTCCTGGCACA
>NZ_JABULD010000110.1:0-1794 GCF_014060985.1 Pseudomonas sp. MD195_PC81_125 | reverse complement strand
AGCGCGTTCGATCCGGCGCAGGCCAGGCACATCTGGAAAGTCGCGGCGACCGATTACGGCGAGTCGACGGTGGTGCTGCCAGCCCTCAGCGGTTTGCGCCTTCAGGCGCCGGGCACGCGGCTGGCGGTGCTTGATCTGGTGCCGGCGCAGTTGGCCAGGCAGGCGGAGCAGTGCATGTTTGATCTGGCATTGCACATCACCGAAGACGCGCCGCTGGATCTGCATCAGCGGGTGCTGTTCACCGAGCATTACGTGTTGGCCGGGCGTGTCGGGCATCCGGGTTTGAAGCGTAAGCCGACTCGCGAACAGTTCTGCGCGCTGGAACACGTGATGGTGTCGCGCGAGGGCGGCGGTTTTTTCGGGGTCACCGACAAGGCGCTGGCCGGAGGTCGGTCTGGCGCGCAAAGTGGTGTTGTCGGTGCCGCATTTTCTGATGGTGATGTCGGTGCTGGCCAGTACTGATCTGGTGGCGATGCTGCCGTCACGGCTGGTGCGCGGCAACCCGGCGTTGCAGGTGGTGGACGCACCGCTGCAGGTGCCGGGCTACGAAATGGCAATGTTCTGGGGCGAGCGCGCGCACCGCGACCCGGCACACAAATGGCTTCGCGAGCACTTGGCGGCGTCGGTGTGACGTATCAGGCGTGGCCAAGGGCAATCGCAAAAGACACCACGATCATGCACGCAAACGCAAAATTGAGATTCATCAGCTGTTCATCCTGAGCCTTTTTAAAGTGAGGCCATTCTGAACAGGGGCCATGCAAAGAAAAAATTCGGCCTGTTGATTCCAATGATCGAAACAATTGATACCCGCCGGTTTGTGTTTGCCCGAGGCTTTCGCTAGTCTCGGCAAAAAAAACCTGCAACTACAAGCACAAACAGGCAAAACCATGCACGATCATTCGGTCACCGAACTGCCCTCCCTGCGCCGGCAGAAAATCCTCCTGATTCTCGAACGCGACGGCAAGGTCATGGCCTCCGAGTTGAGCCAGCATTTCGCCGTGTCCGAAGACACCATTCGCCGCGACCTCGCCGAACTGGACAACGCCGGGCTGGTGCAGCGCGTGCATGGCGGGGCACTGCCACGGCCCAAGGACAGCGGCAAGGATTACTTCACCCGGCTGGATGAGACCGATGAGGTCAAAGTGCGGTTGGCGCAACGGGCAGCGCGAGAGGTGGAGGACGGGCAGATTGTGCTGTTCGATTCCGGCTCCACCACTTTGCAGGTGGCACGCTCGCTGCGGGCGGATATCCAGATCACCGCGGTGACCGCCGCGCCGATGACGGCCATCGCGTTGTCTGAGTACAAGGGCGTGAACGTGATTCTCGCCGGAGGGCAACTTAATCCGCGCACGATGGCGGCCGGCGGGCACGAGGCGGTGCGTATGCTGGCCGGGATCAAGGCGGATCTGGCCTTTACCGGCGTCTGCGCGATTCACCCGGAAGTGGGCATCACCTCGCTGCACTTCGATGAAGTGCCGGTGAAACAGGCGCTGCTCGACAGCGCGACGCGGGTGATTGCGGTGACCACGGCGGACAAGCTCGGGGCGGTCGAGCCGTTTGTGGTGGCGCCTTGTACTCGCCTGCATACGCTGATTACCGAGCGGCATGTGGCGTCGGGCAGTGTCGAGGATTATCGGCGATTGGGGATTGTGGTGGAGCAGTTGCCGGACTGAGGTTTTTTGCTGAGGCTGATGGCCTCATCGCTGGCAAGCCAGCTCCCACAGGTTTTGGTGGTGTACATGATGTTGAGTACGACACGGACACTGTAGGAGCTGCCGAAGGCTGCGATCTTTT
>NZ_JABULD010000680.1:0-2652 GCF_014060985.1 Pseudomonas sp. MD195_PC81_125 | reverse complement strand
TGCCGCAGGCTGCGATCTTTTGATCTTAGGCCGAAGGCCCGCCGCTCAACCCCTTGAGCAACAAATCCACATTCCCCTCCAGCTCCGCCACCGGATCCGCTGCATCGGTACTCAACACCAGCAGATGACTGCCCGAGGCGGCAATTGCTGCTTTCACTGCCTCCGACGGCTGACGATGATGCAGCACCAGCGCCACGTCGTTGTCCTTCAACGTCGCCGTGAGCTTCTTCAGATCTTCGGCTGTCCACTCGGCATCTGCTCGCGCGTCCTGGCCAATCAGCTCCAGATTCAGGCTGCCGATCAGGTAACCGAAGTGATCGCTGAGGCTCAGCACACTGAGGTTGTCGACCTCGGCCAGACGCGCTTCGCTGTCGGCGCTGAGCTTGAGCAGGCGCTGTTTCAGCGCCGCCAGATTGGCCTCGATCTTCGGTTTGGCCGACGGCGCCAGGCGCACCAGATCCGCCGCGATCACGTCAGCCATCCGTCCCATGTTGTTGCTCGCCAGCCATGGCTGACTGTTCAAGCCATCGACCTTCAGCCCCGGCTGCACAGCGATCCCCGGCAGGCGCCGTCCACCGGACGTGCTGCGTCGACCTCGACAATGCGAATGTTGCTGCGCCGTGCGATCGGGTACAGCGGATCATCCGCCCACAGCGAGCGCACGCCGATCACCGCATCGGCATCGCTTGCCAGTTTGCCCAGCGCCGGTGCGCCGCGACCGGTGAAGTACGCAGTCTGACGGCTGCCCGGCAGATTGACCGGGGCCGCGCGTTCCAGGCTGACGTCGGTGCCTTTGAGCAGCACTTCGCCGAGGCCGTAGGTGATGGGCAGCGAGGCCAGTACGCGTAGCGGTTGAGGGTTTTCAGCCGCCAGCAACGGGCTGCCGACCACGCCGCACAGGGTCATGGCCAGGGTCAGTTTTCGCAGGGAGAAAGTCATTTATCCAAGGTTCCCTTTCAGACTCGGAACAACCCCGCGCGCAATGGCGGCGAGGGCAAAGGCGATGCCGGCGACCAGGATGATCGCGGCGCCGGACGGGATCGGCAGATCGAAGACGATCGGCGCGAGAATTCCGCACAGGGTGCTGACGGTGGCAATCAGCACCGAGCACCAGAAGAAGCCCTTGAGCGACTGGCTGAGCAAGCGTGCTGCCGCCGCCGGAATCACCAGCAACGCGCCGACCAGAATCGCGCCGATGACCTTCACCGCCGCGACGGTGATCAGCGTCACCAAAATCACGAACAGGTAATCCAGAGTCTTCACCGCGACGCCGCGCACCGCCGCCAGTTGCGGGTTGAAACTGGCCAGCATGATCCGGTTGTACAGCGGCAACGCCAGGGCCATGACCAGCGAGCCGACAATCGCCAGCACCAGCAGGTCGTTGCCGTTGACCGTCAGCACCGAACCGAACAGCACGTTCTCCAGAATGTGCACGTTGATCTTGCCGGCCAGAATCAGCAGCAGGCTTGCACCCAAGGCCAGCGACACCGAGAGGAACACACCGATCAGGGTGTCCGGCGCCAGACCGGTGCGGTTGCGCAGGTAATTGAGCAGAATGCCGAACAACAGGCAGTAACCGAACAGGCTGCCGTACGGCCCGGTGTAGGGTTCGCCGAGCAGAATGCCGATGGCCACGCCGGTCAGCGCCGCGTGGCCGACCGCTTCGGAGAAAAAACGCAAAGCGCTTGACCACCACCAGCGTGCCGAGGCCACCGAGCACCGGGCCGATCAGCAGCCCGGCGAGCAGCGCGTTGACCACAAAGCCGTAGGCCAGCGCTTCCGGCAGGTAACCGGACGACGCCCAGCCCTGAACCATCAAACGAAAGGCTTCGTAACTCATCAGACCGCGCTCCGAGGATGGGTGGAAAACAGGCTCAGCAGCCGTTCCGGGGTCAGCGCCTGTTGCGGCGTGGCGTCGAACAGCACGCGGCGGTTGAGGCCGGTGACCCGGTCGGCCAGGCGCTTGACCGCTTCCAGATCGTGCTCGATCCACAGCACGGTGATGCCGGCGGCGCGCCAGTCGCCGAGCAGGCGTTCGAAGACTTGGATCCCGGCTTCGTCGAGCGCCGACATTGGCTCATCCAGCACCAGCAGTTGCGGGGCCGGGATCAAGCCTTGGGCGAGCAACACACGCTGGCGTTCGCCACCGGACAGCGCACCCATGCGCCGCTTGCGTTTGTCCTGCATGCCGACCCGTTCCAGCGCCTCGCCGATGGCCTTGGCGTAGTGTCTGCTCAAACCGAGAAAGGCCGGACGCCGCTGGCACATGGCGGCCATGAAATCGTCGACGGTCATCGGCAGGCCGCGATCGAACTCCAGCGCCTGCGGCACGTAGCCGGTGGTCCCGGGTTGGCCGGGCCAGTGCAGGCTCAGTTGACCCTGATGCGGCATTTGCCCGAGCAGGGTCTTGATCAGCGAACTCTTGCCGCCGCCGTTGGGGCCGACCAGGGCGTGCACGTGGCCGGGTTGCACTTGAAAGGTGACGTTGTCGAGGATTGTCGTGCGCCCGAGCGTCAGAGAGACTTGCGCAAAATCCAGAGTCGGCCCCAATCCCTGTGGGAGCGAGCCTGCTCGCGAATTCGGTGTGTCATTCGACAAAGATGTTGGCTGATCCGGCGCCTTCGCGAGCAAGCTCGCTCCCACAGGGGATGG
>NZ_JABULD010000664.1:0-3100 GCF_014060985.1 Pseudomonas sp. MD195_PC81_125 | reverse complement strand
TTCAAAAGACCTTGTGATCCATGCCAAACCCTGTGGGAGCTGGCTTGCCAGCGATGAGGCCAGTAAGAACAACAGAAGTATTTGCGGGCTTCAGAAAATGATCGCGGCGGCAGGTTTGACGTCGACCCGGGCCATGGCCCCCGTCAGGTGCGCCAGGTCCTTGTTGTGTTCGGCGATGATGTCTTCGGCGCTCATGTTGCCGTTGTCGAGGGTGGAATGAGCGTCTGCCACGAGGACGACGTCGTACCCCAGCTGATGGGCCTGGCGCACGGTGGCGTTGACGCAATAGTCGGTTTGCAGGCCGCAGATGATCAGGCGCTCGAAGTCTTCGCCGGGCAGCAGTTTGCCCAGCTCGGTCTGGTAGAACGAATCCGGGGTGGTTTTGTGTACGCGCAGGTCTTCGACGGCAGTCAGCAGGCCATCGGCGAGTTGCCAGCCTTCGGCACCATGGGCCAGCGGGCCGTCCTTTTCTTCATGCTGAATCAGCACCACCGGCACGCTGGCCTTGCGCGCGCGCGTGCTGAGCTGGTTGATGGTGTCGATGACGCGGCGAATGTCGAAGCACTGATATTGGCCCGAGCAGAGAGCCTGTTGGACGTCGATGATCAGCAATGCGCTAGACATGATGGGCCTTCCTTGATCGAACGTTGAAACCGGGGCGGAGCAGCGCCCGCCCCCTTTTTTACCCCTGTCAGTAGCCTAGTGACAATCCGGTATTGCGTCGTGGATCGTTGGCCCCGTAGAAGCGGTTTTTGCCCACTGGCTTACCGCCCAGCGACGGCGCGCCGACCAGGATCGCGGCGATGTGGTTGGCGTCCTGCGGCCCGGCGAACTTGTGGCCCCAGCTCTCGAGGAGCTTCTTCGTATCGGGGCTGGCCGCGAAGTCTTCGAGGTTGGTTTCCTCAGGCATCCATTGCTGGTGGAAACGCGGCGCGTCCACCGCTTCCTGCAGGCCCATGCCATAGTCGATGACGTTGAGCATGGTCAGCAAGGTCGCCGTGATGATGCGGCTGCCACCCGGCGTACCGACCACCATCACCACTTTGCCGTCCTTGGTGACGATGGTCGGGCTCATCGACGACAGCGGAGTTTTGCCCGGAGCGATGGCATTGGCCTCGCCCTGCACCAGACCGTACATGTTCGGCACGCCGACCTTGGAGGTGAAGTCGTCCATTTCGTCGTTGAGGATCACCCCGGTCTTGCTCGCCATCACCCCGGCGCCGAACCAGTCGTTGAGGGTGTAGGTCACCGACACTGCGTTGCCCCACTTGTCGACGATCGAATAGTGCGTGGTGTTGTTGCCTTCATGGGGCGCGACGCCGGGTTTCAGTTCGGCGGAGATTCCGGCCTTCTGCGGCTGGATCGCGTTGCGCAGCTTGGTCGCGTAGTTCTTGTCCAGCAGATGCTCGATCGGATTCTTCACAAAATCCGGGTCGCCCAGATAGCTGTTGCGGTCCACGTAAGCGTGGCGCATCGCTTCGATCTGGTAGTGCATGCCCTGGGCCGAATGGAAGCCCAGGTCCTTCATCGGATAGCCTTCGAGAATGTTCATGATCTCGCAGATCACCACCCCGCCGGAGCTTGGCGGTGGCGCCGAAACCACGTGGTAGCCGCGGTAATCGCACTCCACCGGGGCCAGTTCGCGGGTCTTGTATTTGTCGAGGTCGGCCTGGGTGATGATGCCCTTGTTGGCCTGACTGGAAGTGACAATGGCGTCGGCTACCCAGCCCTTATAGAAACCGTCAGCGCCTTTTTCCGAGATGGTGCGCAGGGTTTTCGCCAGATCCTTCTGCACCAGTTTCTGCCCGACCTGCATTGGCTCGCCGTTGTGCAGGAAGATCGAGCCGGAATCACGCATGTCCTTCTTGAATACATCGGTGGCGTAGTCCAGCAAATCGACGTCGCCCTGCTCCAGTTCGAAACCGTCTTCCGCCAGTTTGATCGCCGGGGCGATCATGTCCTTGCGCGGCTTGGTCCCGTACTTGCTCAGCGCCAGCTCCATGCCTGACACGGTGCCGGGCACTGCCACGGCGAGGTGACCGCGCGTGCTCAGGTCCGGGACGACGTTGCCGTCCTTGTCCAGGTACATGTTGGCGGTCGCCGCCAGCGGGGCTTTTTCGCGGAAGTCGAGGAAGGTCTTGCGCCCGTCCGCCAGTTGAATGGTCATGAAACCGCCACCGCCGAGGTTGCCTGCCGCGGGATACACCACCGCCAGCGCATAGCCCACAGCGACTGCCGCATCCACCGCGTTACCGCCACTTTTCAACACATCGACGCCGACATGGGAGGCCAGGTGTTGGGCAGTGACCACCATGCCGTTCTCGGCGGCAACCGGGGCCACGGAAGCGGCGTGGGCCATCAGGCAGCTCAGTGCCAGTGAAGTCGCGATCAGCGTTTTGGCCAAAGGTTCGTACTTCATGAGTCGATCTCTTTTTTGTTTTTGGGTTCTGTGCAGAGCAGAAGGGAACGCTGCAAAAGCACCAAGCAGTATGGTCGCTATTGCGATTTGCGCCTCCCCGATCAGCCAGTATGCTGGACGCCTTCGCCACGCAGATCCGGAGTTCTGCCCATGCCCTACACGTTCATCACCCTGCCCTCACCGGTCGGCGAACTGAAGCTGGTTGCGAACGGCGCACGACTGGCGGCCATCCTCTGGGAAAACGACAAACCGGGCCGGGTGCGCCTTGGTCCGATGAGCGCAGCACCGGACAATCCGCTGCTGCAACGAACTGCACAGCAGCTTCAAGAATACTTTGCCGGCAAGCGTGATCGCTTCGACCTGGCGCTGGATATTGTCGGCACCGATTTTCAGAAAAAGGTCTGGGCAGCGTTGCTGACCATTCCGTTTGGCGAAACCCGTACCTACAGTCAGATCGCCGAGCAGATCGGAAACCCGACAGCCGTGCGTGCGGTGGGAGCGGCGAATGGGCGCAATCCGATTTCGATTGTGGCGCCGTGCCATCGGGTGATTGGCGCATCGGGAAAATTGACCGGATTTGCGGGTGGGCTTGAGGCCAAAGAGCGGTTGCTGGTGTTGGAGGGTGGTAACTGGTCGGCGGTGGGCAGGACTGGGGATTTTGTTTTTAGCAGATCAAAAGAT